>NZ_JBWPVO010000001.1:0-177280 GCF_056590155.1 Isoptericola sp. GX10416
GTCCACGAAGTCCTGAGACATGCCCATGTCAACGATGTCCTGAGACACATCTGACCACGATGTCCTGAGACATGACACCGGCGACTGCCGGACACCACTCTGCGGGACTCAACGGAACCGCCACGCTGGTACTGTCGCGCCCGGGTCAAACTCGGGGCCCGATCGGGGGAATGGTGGCCTTGCCTGACGAGGTGAAGTACGACAGCAAGTCCATGTCGACGGTCCGCGGGACCAAGAGCGTCGTCGTCTCGCGAATGGCGAAGGATGGCTGGGAGCTCGTCGGCGAGGACGAGGGCCGGCTGAAGGTCACGCTTCACTTCCAGCGACCGAAAAAACCGATCAACGTTCTGCTCGTGGGTGGCATCGCTGCGGCCGCCGTGCTAGTCGTCGCGGCAATCGGGGTTGGCGCCGCGCTGGAAAGCGGAGACGAGAAGCCTGCGGCGGGCCCGTCCACGCCTGCGGCGAGCGAATCGACACCAGGGGTCGGGGACGGACCTTCAGGCGAGGCCGCGACCGAGCTTGCGGAGCCGTCGACCCGCGAGACTCTGACCCCGGAGAACGACGAGGCGTTCGCGGCGATACTCGCAGAACCCGACAACTGCAGTGACTCGCTCGCAGCCTGGGCCGAAGAGCGCGAGTGGACGACGATCCAATTCGACGGCAGCATCGGCGCGATGGCCAACCATGAGGACTACGACACCCGGTACGACATCTTGGTGCTCCCAGGCGACGACGGATCTCAGACCAGCTTCGGGCCGTCGTTCCAGTTCCGTGACGTCAGCATGTTCGACCTCCACCTCACCGGTGACGTGCCGGACACGATCGGCGTCGACGACAAACTTGCTGTCACCGCAGAGGTCGTCGGCGAGATCAACCCGAGTCGTGACAACTGGAACTGCCTCGTCTACCTCGACCCGGTCTCCACCGAGGTTCGGTAACGGACACAACAACCGTCGCCGTGACCACCGAAGGGAGGGACTGCTGCATGGCCGGTAGGGATGCCGCCGTGCGCGAGCTCGATCCGAGACAGCGCGAAGCCTTGGTCCCGAGGTGGGGCCTCGGGGCCGGGGCTCTGTCGTGTCTCAGGCTGAGGCGAGACGGTCGGAGACGAGACGGTTGAGCGAGATGCGCTCCTCGGCTGCCTGCTCGACCAGGCGGCGGTGGGTCCGCGGTGGGATCCGCACGCGGAACTCGCCGGAGTAGTTGCGCTCGGTCAGCGGCTGGGGGGCGGGCTCGCCCGACTCTTCAAGGTCGGCGACGACGTCGCGCGCCAGCTGCTGGATGCCGGAGAAGGCCGAGCCCGATTCTGGCTCGAGCCAGGAGAGCGAGGGCAGCTCGAGCACGGTGCCGACGTACTCCTGGTCCTCGGGTGACCATGTGACGCGGTAGGTGTAGTGCTCTGCGACGCTCACTGTTCCTCCTCTGTGGAGTTCATGTCTTCGAGCTTGTTGATCGCCTCGAGGACCTGTCGGACCTGGTACGCCTTGGCCTGGCCCTTGCTGTTCTGGATGTTGACCCGGGGTCGCCCGGCCAGGGTGTCTTGTAGACGTGGTGGGACGAGCCGCGCTGCCGCGGCTCGCCGAAGTAGTGCTCGCACACGCTGGCGAGGTCGTCGAAGCTGACGTTGGTCGGACTGTTCCGCATCTGGGCCAGTCGCTTGTCGTGCTTCGTCACCGAGATGACGGTACCAATAGTGGTACCAGCCTGTCGACGGGCCCGACAATGTGCCGTGGTCCGAACACCGGCGCAGCCATCGTGAGCGGTTCGGCGTTCCCGTCGGGAACGCGTGAGGGCCACTCAGAGCCCGGTGAGGGCCATCGATGACTGGGTTTGCGCTGTTCAGCGGCCATCGCCGCTGGTCCCGCGTACACCCGCGCGGGTTTCAAGTCCCCCTCCGGACACTCGTTGAGACAGCGACGACGAAGGCCTCCCGGGTCCACAACTGGGGGGCCTTCTGTCGTTCAGGGGACGTTGTGGCCCGGTTGGGCGGTGCTCGGTTCAGTTGTTGGCGTCGGCCTCCCGTCGTTCGGTGATGGCACCCGGCGGTGCCGCTGAGCGGGCTGCCTCCCGCCCTGAGAACGTGCTCCACGAGGGTGCGGAGTAGCGTCGGGTCCTGCGGTGGCGCCGGCGTCGGGCGAGCTGGTGCCGGCACCCTTTGTCCTGCACTCTGCTCATCGCCCAGAGCTCGACAACTCGACGACCGATATCGGCGTCGGCACGCTCATTCGTACGCGCGACAGCGCTGGACGAGGTGGGAGAGTTTCCCCGTGGATATTCGGAAGGTCATCGCGACCGCTCGGTACTGGGTCATCAGCTACTCGCAGGTCGACGCGCGCCGCAGCGAGGTGCGCCTCGACGCGGAACACGCACTCGACGCGCTGAAGGGGAACCTTGTTGCCGCGAACCTCGAGGGTGAGATCGGGTGGCGCGTGCTCCCCCTCGGCGCGAACGACGCCTCGGCGCTGCGCGCCGTGTCCCGTGCCGTGACGCTCGCGCCCATCGAGGCAGAAGACCAAGAGGCAGTACGGCAGCTCGTCGACGAGGTGCCCGAAGCGCTTGCCGAGGCGGAGGCGGTGTCCGGCGCGCGCCGGCTGCTGGCGACATCAGCGGTGCGGCAGGCTGGTGCAGAGGCGGTGGAGTTTCTCACCGAGTACGTCACCTGGGGACTGGAGTCCGGGCTGCCCGGGGTTCTGCGTCGCCTGGAGCCTGGCTCCGAGCCGGAGGACATCACGGTCGCCGACGCGCTGTCCCCGCGGGTGGGACTGGGTTCGATCTGGCGCGGCCTGGGCGCCGCCGAGCTGATCGATGTGAGCGCGCTTCCTGCTGCGAGCGGCACGACGGTGTCGGCCGCCGACGCTGACCTCACCCAGCTGCGCCCCGTGCTCGCCACCGGTGCCGCGACCCATCTCGTCGTCTTCAGCACGGCGCCGCACCGCGCGGCTGATCTGATGACCGCCCTGCAGCCCTGACGAGGAGGCAGACCCGACTGCTCACACTCTGTGACTGCGGTGCCACCTGCGAACGGGCCAGTGCATGACGGCGTTGCCGTCCCAGTGCAGACGATCAGGTCGTTAGCCGGCCGGTGAGGGCCTGGGCGGCCCGCGGGAGCGCTTCGTGGCGCGCGGAGCCGGTCAGGGGGAACAGTCCGGGGTGCCCTGAGGCGTTGAGCTTCGCCGTGATGGCGTCGAGCACGACCGGGGCGTGCTGGTACTCGTCGATCAGGACGACCTGGTCCCCATCGATCATGGTGGCCGGGTCGCGTGTGACGGCGTCTCGGGTGTCGAGGTCGTCGAGGTCGAGGATCCGGCATGGCACCATCTCGTTCGACAAGTTCACCAGGGAAGTTACGCCAGATCCTCCACTGCCGGGCCCTGGACTCGACCTGGAGGTCGCAGTGCACAGCGGTTGCTGAGCCGCACCCGCCTCGACCCGGATGCGCATCGGCAGGCTCACCGATGGCGGTGTCCCCGTGGGGCTCCTGCGCTCCCCGTCGCTGCCGAGTCCGGGCAATCCGCCTCGGTGGATGTGTCTCGCCTCGGTCGCTGGTCGGCGCGGCGCTCAGATCCCGCGCTCTTCACTGACCGAGTTGGCCCCGTCGACGGTGATCAGCTGACCGCTGATGTAGGACGCGCCGTCCGCGGCGAGGAAGGCGATCGCGTGCGCGACCTCGTCGGCAGTGCCGGAGCGCCCGACGGGCGTCGCCGCGCCCATGGCGGACTCGCGGCTCGACGCTGACGCCGTGTCGATCCACCCCGGCGCGACGGCATTGACCACGACACCGCGCGAAGCGGTCTCGATCGCCACCGCTCGAGTGAGCCCGACGATTCCTGCTTTGGCCGCGTGGTACGCGACGTCGCCCGGGTAGGCGGCAACCGGTCCCGACACCGACGAGACGTTGACGATCCGGCCGTAACCGGCGGACTGCATCTCTGCGACCACCGCGCGGATCATCAAGAACGTCGTGGTCAGGTTGCGCTCCAGCGATGCGTGCCAGCGAGCGACCGCGCCGGCTGGATCCCGGTCGGAGATCGACGTCATCCCAGCGTTGTTGACGAGTACGTCGACGTTGCCGTAGGTGGTCTTCGCGTGTCCGACGACGGCGTCGACGCCGCTCTGGTCCCTGAGATCGGCGACCACTCCCTCCGCCTCGCCGCCTGAGGCTCGCAGCTCGTCGACGCGGTCGAAGATGCGGCCGGTCGTCGAGGTGACGACCACACGCATTCCTGCGGCGCTGAGAAGACGGGCCGCAGCGAAGCCGATGCCGTGCTCGCTCCCGGCGCCGGTGACGATGGCAACACGCTGACGGGGCAATGCCATGGTGGGACCTCGTTCTTCATCTCGAACGGGACGAGCGGACCCCGGTGAGTCGCCCGACGAAGCTCTGCTCCTGGCGGACGACCACCCGATCTCCCGTGGTGGTGGGTGATCTACCAAGCACAGACCCTGTGGTAAGGACCGTGTCAAGGGCTGCGAGCGAACTTCTCCATCAGGGCGGGTCAGGGCCGGGCGTCGAGCCCCAGGTGGTGGCGCATCGTTGCCGCGGCGTCGCCCAGGTGGCCGAGCTGCTCCGGTGAGAGCGCGTCGACGAACTCCTCCTTGATCGCGCGCAGGTGGGGCATCGTGCTGGCGTGGAAGGCGAGCTCGCCCTCGTCGGTGAGCACGACCCATGACCCTCGGGCGTCCTCCGCGCAGGGTTCGCGACGCACCAGGCCCCGTCGTTCCATGCGGCCGAGGTGCCCGGACAGGCGGCTGCGTTCCCACTCGATGTGCGCGGCGAGCTCGGAGGACCGCATCGCGCGACCCTCCGCCTCGCTCAGCGCGAGGAGCACCCGGTAGTCCCCGCCCGAGAGCTGGGAGTCCTCGTGGAGCCGGGCCTCGATGCGAGCACGCACGATCTCGAAGGTCTCGACGTGCGCCCGCCAGACCGCGAGCTCGTCGTGCGTGGGGACCTGTCGCCGTCGTGGACTAATCACGGACCCTCCTCGGTTGTTGACACGTGAATCATATGCGCCCGGCGCAACCTCACCGCGAAGGAGTGGAAGACCATGGACGTCTCGCAGATCGAGTTCGGCATCGACAGCTTTGGGGACCGGCCGCGTGACGACCGGGGTGAGATCGTCTCGCACGGCGAGGCGATC
Organism: Isoptericola sp. GX10416; assembly: GCF_056590155.1. Lineage (NCBI taxonomy): Bacteria > Bacillati > Actinomycetota > Actinomycetes > Micrococcales > Promicromonosporaceae > Isoptericola > Isoptericola sp. GX10416. The sequence goes on from NZ_JBWPVO010000001.1 coordinate 5,139, forward strand.
CGCGCGGCGGTGGCCGAGGCGGTCCTGGCCGACCAGGTCGGGATCGACGTGGTCGCGCTCGGGGAGCATCACCGGCCCGAGTACGCGATCTCGAGCCCGGAGACCGTGCTGGCCGGTATCGCGACGGCGACGAAGCGCATCCGGCTCGCCTCGGGGGTGACGGTGCTGTCCTCGGACGACCCGGTGCGCGTGTTCCAGCGGTTCGCCACCGTTGATGCACTCTCCCACGGTCGCGCCGAGGTGATCCTGGGCCGAGGTTCGTTCACCGAGTCCTTCCCGTTGTTCGGGTACGACCTCAAGGACTACGACATCCTGTTCGAGGAGAAGGTCAACCTCTTCCACCAGCTCCTGGACGAGCAGCCGGTCACCTGGCAGGGAACGACCCGTGCGCCGCTGCACGACGCCGACGTCTTCCCGAAGACCGATTCGGGCCGGCTCCAGACGTGGGTGGGCGTCGGCGGGACGCCGCAGTCGGTGCTCCGCACGGCCCACTACGGTTTCCGACTCATGCTGGCGATCATCGGTGGCGCCCCTGACCGGTTCGCGCCCTACGTGGACCTGTACCGGCGAGCCCACGAGAAGCTCGGCACGAACCCGCAGCCGGTCGGGATGCACTCGCCCGGCTTCGTCGCCGCGACGGACGAGGAGGCCAAGGAGCTGTTCTACCCCGGCTACCGGGAGATCCGCGACCGGATCGGCGCGCTGCGCGGCTGGCCGCCGCTGCGAAGGTCCGAGTTCGACGCCGAGGTGGCCGGCGGATCGCTGTACGTCGGTTCGGTCGAGACGGTCGCGGCCAAGATCGCCCACGCGGTCCGAGCACTGGATGCCGGCCGGTTCGACCTGATCTACTCCGCCGCCGGTACCGTCTCCGCCACCGCGCGGCTGCGCTCGGTCGAGCTCTACGGCACGCAGGTCATCCCGCGCGTCCGCGAGCTCCTGGCCGAGACGCCGGTCGCGGCAGGAGCGGCACGATGAGCGCGCCTACGACGACGATCGGGATCCTGGGCGCCGGGAAGGTGGGTACCGTCCTGGCCCGGTTGGCCGTGGCCGCCGGCTTCCGGGTCCTGATCTCCGGCTCCGGCGACCCAGAGAAGATCGCCCTGACCACGGAGGTCCTCACCCCCGGTGCTACCGCGGCGTGGTCCGCCGAGGTAGCGGACGCCGTCGACCTGGTGGTGCTGGCCCTGCCGCTCAGCAGGCACCGTGACCTCCCCGTCGCGGAGCTGGACGGCAAGCTGGTCGTCGACGCGATGAACCACTGGTGGGAGATCGACGGGCCGCGGGAGGCGGTCCTGCCGCCGGACACCTCCTCCAGCGAGGCCGTCCAGCAGTTCCTGTCGGGCGCACGGGTGGTCAAGGCGTTCAACCACATGGGCTACCACGACCTGGAGGGCGAGGCGCGTCCCGCAGGTCCGGGGCGCAAGGCGATCGCCGTGGCCGGAGACGCGCCGACGGACCTCGCCGTCGTGTCGGAGCTCGTCGACGCCCTCGGCTTCGACGCGCTCGCCATCGGCGAGCTCGCGGCGGGAGTTCGGCTCGAGCCCGGGACCCCTGCGTTCGGCGCGAACGTCGACGTCGAGAACCTGCGCGCCCTCACCAGCAGTCCGGCGACCCCCGTGCCGGCCGACGAGCCGCGCGATCGGGAGGCCGCGTGGCCCGGTTGACCGTGTTCCGACCACACGGTGTCCACTGGGCTGGCGTCCCGAGATGATGCGCGGACGGTACGGCACCAGGACCGTGCCGGGCACACCACGGTCAGAACACCGAGGAGAGGTTGTCGCATGACTGAAGCACTGACGGACACGACGGGTGCGGGGGTCACCGTCGGGGTCGAGCTCGCCGACCCCGTCAGCGCCTACACGATCACGGTCGACGACGGACCCGTCGCCGGCAGGGTGGAGTTCATCGACCCACCCGACTCGGACCGTGAGCGCATCATCTTCCACACCGAGGTCGACCAGGACTTCGCCGGACGAGGACTGGCCAAGATCCTGCTGGCGGAGGCGCTCGCGGACAGCATCCGTCACGGCCTCACGATCGTGCCAGTGTGCCCGCTGTTCGGCCGCCACCTGGCCCGGCACGGCGACGAGTTCGTCGCCGCGGGCGGCGCGTTCCGCACGCCGACGCGCGCGGACCTGTCCGCGGTGACCCTCGCCGTCCGGCACCGGCCGTGACCGCCCACCTGCCCTGCAGGACGCCGTGCCGCGGCATAGCGTGACGTCGGACGCTGCGCGGGACCGGGCACCCACGGAGGTGAGCACATGCAGTCGATGATCCCCGACTACCTGGAAGGGGCGCTGTCCGGCGTGGCAGCGGACGACTCGGGCCAGACCGCAAGCTACATCCCCGAGCTCGCGGCGGCGGATCCCGATCGGCTCGGCGCCGTCTTCGCCACCATTGACGGAGAGGTCTACGGTGCGGGCGACGTCGACGTGGAGTTCACGATCCAGTCGATCTCGAAGCCCTTCGCCTACGCGCTGGCACTCTTCGACCGTGGGTTCGACGCCGTCCTCGCCAAGGTCGGGGTCGAACCGTCCGGTGAGGCGTTCAACGAGATCTCCCTGGACGCGACCGGACGTCCGCTCAACCCGATGATCAACGCCGGCGCCATCGCGGCGCACGCGCTCGCCGGCCCGGAAGGGTCGGCCCCCGCCGCACGCGTGGAGCGCGTGATCGACGGTCTCTCGGCCTTCGCGGGCCGACGGCTGCGGGTCGACGAGGCGGCGTGCGCCTCGGAGATGGAGCACGCGCACCGCAACCTGGCGATCGCGCACATGCTGCGCAGCCACGAGATCCTCACCGAGGACCCGCGGGACGTGGTGGTCGGGTACCTGCGGCAGTGCTCGGTCCTCGTGACGGCGCGGGACCTGGCCATGATGGCTGCCACGCTCGCCAACCGGGGGGTCAACCCGCTCTCGGGGGAGCGCGTGGTCGGCGATCGAGTGGTCCGGCAGGTGCTCAGCGTCATGGCTACCTGCGGGATGTACGACGCCGCGGGGGACTGGGCGACGCAGGTCGGCATCCCCGCCAAGAGCGGCGTCGCCGGCGGGCTCATCGGCGCTCTCCCGGGCCAGCTCGGCATCGCGACCTTCTCGCCCCGGTTGGACACGCACGGCAACAGCGTCCGAGGGGTGTCGTTGTTCGGGCGGTTCTCATCCGACATGGGGCTGCACGTGATGGAGGTGCCGCCCGCCGCGCGCGCGGTCGTGCGGTCCAACCGCGTCCGCGGCACCGCGGGCGACGCTGTCCGCGTCCTGCGGCTGCAGGGCGGGATCCGGTTCGCCGGGGCGGAGCGGTTCGTCCGGGAGGTCATGGAGCACCCGCCGGCCGAGCCGAGGGTCGTCGTCGACGTCTCCGCGGTCTACTCCCTCGACGACGTCTCGCGCCGGATGCTCCTCGAGCTCGTGCGCCGGCTCACCCTGGACGGTCGGGACGTGTACCTGGTCGATCCGGAGGTGATCGTCCCGGACCCCGACCCCGGCGAGGGCGGTCGGGTCACGGTCGTGGACGAGATCGGCGAGGTCCCCGTCTCGCGGGACGACGTGGACGAGCACGGTGCTCCGCCCGCGAGGCACGAGGCCGACGCATGACCGTCGAGGCGCAGCCCCGGGAGCGTTCTACGGACAAGGTCGGCGCGACAGCGCGGGACGGTCGCGCCGCACGCCAGCGGGCGCCGCGCCGTCGGGCGGCCGACTGGGACCCGCGGGTGCGGGACCAGCGACCCGTCGACCGGCTGCGTGCGCAGGAAGGGGTCCGTGACCCACAGCTCCTGCCACTGAGGTATGCGCGGATGGCGTCGTCGCCGTGGGCCTACCTGCGCGGCGCCGCGGCCGTGATGGCCGCCGACCTCGCGACCGCGCCCCACTCGGGTCTCACGGTCCAGATGTGCGGTGACGCGCACGTCCTCAACTTCGGCTTCTGGGCGTCGCCGGAACGGCAGCTGCTTTTCGACGCGCGCGACTTCGACGAGACCCTCCCGGGGCCGTTCGAGTGGGACCTGAAACGCCTCGTGACGAGCGTGCACGTCCTTGCACGTACGGAACGGCTCGTTGCGGGGTGCGACGAGAGCTCGGCGGCCGCCGCCGTGGCGGGGTACCGCACGGCGATGCGCCGGTATGCGCGCATGGGGGAGCTGGACGTCTGGTACGACCGGATCCCGCCTGACGTGCCACTGAAGCGGCTGTCTTCGCAGCACGCCGAGGCCGCCGTCCGGATCATCGAGAAGCAGTCGCGGAAGCGGACCCACCATGGTGCGGTCAAGCAGCTCGTCACCGAGGAGGGCGGACGGCGGCGGATCATCCTGGACCCCATGAAGCGCGTGGACGACGGCCTGACCCGCGAGCAGCGGGTCGTCGCGTACGAGCAGGTCTACGACACGTACCTGGCGTCCATCCCGGCCCACCTGCGCCGTCTGGTCGGCCGCTACACCCGGGTCGACTCCGTGCGTCAGGTCGTCGGCGTGGGGAGCGTCGGGATGCGCGTCTGGCTGCACCTGCTGGAGGGCGACAGCGGGCGCCAGCCGCTGTTCTCGCAGGCGAAGCAGGCCACGGCGTCGGTGTACGAGGAGTTCCTCGGTCCGAGCGAGTTCTCGAACCACGGCGAGCGTGTGGTGGTGGGCCAACGTCTGATGCAGTCCGCCAGCGACATCTTCCTCGGCCACATGCGCGTCGACGGCTTCGACTACTACGTGCGGCAGTTCCGCGACATGAAGATCATCCCGCGCGGGGACCAGGTCTCCGGCTACCTGCCGCAGTTCGCTTTCGCCTGCGGGCACGCCCTGGCCAAGTCCCACGCGCGCAGCGGTGACCCGGCCGCGATCGCGGCGTACATGGGACGAGGGCCGGCCTTCGCCGACGGGATCCTCGGCTTCGGGCGGGCCTATGCCGAGCAGACGGACGCCGATCACGCCGAGCTGGTGGCCGCCGTGGGCAGGGGAGTGGTGCGCGCCGCCGAGCGGGCCTGGTGAGCGGGCCTGGTGAGCGGGCCGGTTGGCCGGGTCACCCGATCGGGACCCGGAGACCCAGCCCGCTCCGTTCGCGTACGTAAAGATCACCGACGCGAGGGCACGTGCGGTCGGCGACGATGGCTCCATGAGTGACACGGACCTGAGCACCACCACCGACGGCGCTGCGCGCGGCGGCCTGCGGCCGGCGACGATCGAGCGGATCGAGAACGGTCTGGTGGTCGTGCTGGCGGTCGCCGGGACGCTCGCGATCGAGCCGGGGCTGTGGTGGTTCCCCCTGGCTGTCTTCCTGGTGTTCGACCTGTCGATGGTCGGATACCTGCGGTCGCCGGCCGCCGGCGCCGCGACCTACAACGCCGTCCACACCTATGTCTGGCCGCTGGGCCTGGCCGTCGCGGGGCTTGCGGCCGGTGCCGGTGCTCCGACGCTGTCTCGGTGGCTGGCTCTAGTCGCACTCGCCTGGGCTTTCCACGTGGGCCTCGACCGGGCGCTCGGGTACGGCCTGAAGCTGGCTGACACGTTCACGCACACCCACCTGGGCTGGATCGGCAAGGACGCCGGCACGAACGTCCGGTGACGCGACGTCGTGCGGCCGGCCGGCAGGGTCGGTTTCGAACCGACGGCGACCACCTGGTGCCGTCGGACCGCCGTGTTCTGGTCGCTGCGCCCGTCAGGTGACCCCTCTGGTCGCCGTGCCTCGGATCGGCGACAATGACCTCCAGGGGGGGGCTGGCTCGAATCCGGTCTGCGGCGACGGCGGACCGAGCGGACGGAGGCGGAGCTGGTGAGGTTCCTGGGACGGCGCACCGAGGCGGCGGTCGTCGAGCAGTTGCTCGCGGACGCGCGTGCGGGCCGCAGCGGGGCTCTCGTGGTGCGTGGCGAGGCCGGCATCGGCAAGACGGCGCTGCTGGAGCACGCTGGTGACGCGGCCGTGGCATCCGGGTTCAGGGTGGACCGGGCGACCGCCGCCGAGTCGGAGGTGCAATTCGCGTTCGCCGGCCTGCACCAGCTGTGCGCGACCGCGCTGGAGCGTGTGCGCGTGCTGCCCGACCCCCAGCGCGAGGCGTTGGGGGTGGCGTTCGGGCAGGCGACCGGCCCGGCGCCGGACCGGTTCCTGGTGGGGCTGGCTGTGCTCAACCTGCTGGCGGAGGTCGCCGAGGAGCAGCCCTTGCTGTGCCTGGTGGACGACGTGCAGTGGTTGGACGAGGCGTCTGCCCAGGTGCTCGAGTTCGTCGCCCGCCGGGTGGGCGCCGAACGGCTCGCGCTGGTGTTCGCGGTCCGTGACGACGGCGGTGGGATGCCGAGCCCGATGGTCGGGCTGTCAGAGCTACGGCTGGGCGGGCTGGCGGAACCCGAGGCCCGCACGCTGCTGGCCTCCGGTGTCCCGTCGCCGCTCGACGAGCGCGTGCGCGAGCGGATCATCGCGGAGGCGCGCGGGAACCCCCTGGCCCTGCTGGAGCCGCCCGGCAACGGGCACTCCGCGTGGTTCGCGGGCGGGTTCGAGCGACCCGACGCCCTCGACGTCCCGCGCCGGATCGAGGAGACCTTCCGACGACGTGCGCACGGCCTGCCCACGCAGACCCAGCTCCTGCTCCTGGTCGCGGCGGCGGAGCCGACCGGGCAGACGACCCTCTTGTGGCACGCCGCCTCCCGGCTCGGGATCGCTCGCGAGGCGGCGAACCCCGCGCAGGACGCCGGTCTCGTGGAGATCGACACCCGGGTGCGCTTCCGCCACCCGTTGGTGCGCTCCGCGGTCTACCAGGCCGCCACGGGCGACGACCGCCGTCGGGCCCACCAGGCACTGGCCGAGGCGACCGACCCCGACGTCGACCCCGACCGTCGCGCCTGGCACCGGGCGCAGGCGGTCCATGGCACCGACGAGGACGTCGCGGCAGAGCTGGTGCGATCCGCGGGGCGGGCGCACGCCCGGGGCGGGGTGGCCGCTGCGGCAGCCCTGCTGGAGCAGGCGGCCGCGCTGACGCCCGAGCCGGCCGTCCGCGCTGCCCGGGCGCTGGACGCCGCGCAGGCCAAGCACGAGGCCGCCGAGTCCCAGGCCGCCACCGGGCTGCTCGCCGTCGCCGCGGCCGGCCCGCTCGACGCCCTCGGCCGCGGGCGCCTCAAGCTGCTCCGCGCCCAGATCGCCTTCCACACCACGCGCGGCAGCGACGGCGCGGGGATGCTGCTGGACGCTGCCAGGACCCTGGCCCCGCTCGACCCGCAGCTTGCCCGCGACACCTACCTGCAGGCGCTCGAGGCGTCGTTCCACTCCGGGCGCCTCGGGGGCGACGGGACGATGGCGGCGGTCGCGCGCGCCGCCCGTGCGGCGCCCCCGACGTCGTCGCCCGCTCGGCCGGTCGACCTCCTGCTGGACGGGCTGACCACCATGTTCACCCACGGGTACGCCGCGAGCGTGCCCACGTTGCGCCGGGCGCTCGACACGTTGCGCGGTGGCATCGATCCCCAAGGGCCGGACGGCGGCGAAGGGCTGGCCGGCGGCGTCGGCCTGGACGAGGGCAGCCGCCGCCGGCTGTGGCTGGCCTGCCAGGTCGCGGCCACGCTGTGGGACGACGACACCGTGTACGTGCTCGCCGAGCTCGACGCGCGCCTCGCCCGCGAGGCCGGGGCGCTCTCGCGACTTCCGGCGGCTCTCAACGCCCTGTCCTCGGTGCTGGTGCTCACGGGCGACCTGGGGCGTGCGGACGAGCTCATCGCCGAGGAGAGCGCGATCCGGGGTGCGACCGGCGCTCCGCCGCTGCCCAACGCCCGGCTCATCCTCGCCGCCTGGCAGGGGCGCCAGGCAGAGACGACCGCGCTGCACGCCACGATGGTGGCCGAGGCGACGCGGAGGGGGGAGGGCGCGACGCTCGGGCTGGCCGACGTCGCCATGGCAGCGCTGCACAACGGGCTGGGGAACTACGGCGAGGCTCTCGCCGCCGCGAGAGCGCCGGTGGAGCGCGGGGAGCTGACCTTCGCCAGCATCGCGCTGCCTGAGCTCGTGGAGGCCGGCGTCCGTGCCGGCGAGCCGGCACAGGCGGGCGCGGCGCTGGAACAGCTCAGGGAGCGGGCTCAGGCGAGCGGCACCGCGTGGGGGCTGGGTCTGCACGCACGGTCGCTGGCGTTGCTGAGCACCGGGTCGGACGCCGAGGAGCACTACCGAGAGTCGGTCGACCAGCTAGCACGCAGCCGGATGGCCACCCACCTGGCCCGCGCTCACCTGGTCTACGGCGAGTGGCTGCGCCGCGAAGGACGGCGCCAGGACGCGCGCGAGCAGCTGCGCACCGCGCACGAGATGCTGACACGCATGGGAGCTGACGCGTTCGCCGCCCGCGCCGCCCGCGAGCTGGGCGCCACCGGCGAGCATCCGCGCAGGCGCACGGAGAAGGCCGCCGACGACCTCACCGCCCAGGAGCTGCACGTGGCTCGCCTGGTGGCCACCGGCGCTACTTCTCGCGAGGTGGCCGCGCACCTCTTCCTCAGCCCACGGACCGTCGAGGCGCACCTGCGGGCCATCTTCCGCAAGCTGGCCATCACCTCGCGCCGCGAGCTGCGCGACCTCCACCTGGCGTGACCGCGGCGCCGCCGTGACCGCGCCGTCACGAGGCTCCTTGACTCTGTGGCGGGAACACGGTGTCGCATGCTGCCATGCACAACAGCGACCGGGACCGCTCGTGATCGTGGCGGAGTCCCTGACCAAACGCCACGGCGCCACCACGGCGGTCGACGGCGTCGACTTCGCCGTCCGTCCCGGTGCCGTCACCGGGTTCCTCGGCCCGAACAGCGCCGGCAAGTCGACGACGATGCGGATGATCGGGGGGCTCGACCACCCCTCGGGCGGCCGGGTGACCGTGGACGGCACGCCGTACGCGCGCCTTCGTCACCCGCTGCACCGCGTCGGCGCGTTGCTCCGCTCTCGTCCTGGTCGGCTGGGTGGCGGTGCTGCTCGCGTTCGCCGGGCTGCTGCTGCGCCGTCGGGACGCATGAGCCCGGCGACCCCGGTCGCTCACCCGGGCCCACCCGACTCTGCGCCCGACGGCGGGCCCGAGCAGCCCGCCGTCCGCCGGCGCCGACGTCGGTGGCCGTGGGTGGTCGGCGGCGTCGTCGGGGTCCTGGCGGCGACCGTGACGGTGCTCACCCTGGTGTTCCAGCTCGGCCTGCCGTGGTGGAACGGCGAGGACGACCACAACCACGTGCACGTGGCGGCCGACGGCACCCGCCAGCCCTACCAGGTGCACCTGCCGCCGCAGCACGACGGCGGCACCGCGCTGCCCGTGATGATGGCCGTCCATGGGTGCGGGATGACCGGGTACGGGTGGAACTCGATGAAGGGATCCACCCAGTTCGACACGCTCGCCGACCGGGAGGGCTTCATCGTCGTCTACCCGACCCAGCGCATGTTCGCCAACAGCATCAACTGCTGGAACTCCGACGACCCGCGCAACCAGGTCCGGGGCAGCGGTGAGGCGGCGCTGCTGGCCGGTGTGGCCCGCGACGTCGTCGAACGCTACGGCGCCGATCCCGGGCGCGTCCACGTCTCCGGCGCCTCCTCCGGCGCGGGCACCGCCGTGATCCTCGGTGTCACCTACCCGGACGTGTTCGCCACCGTCACCTCGGTGGCCGGCGGCGAGTACGGGCTGAACCAGGTCGACCCGGACGACCCGGACGCCACTCCGCCGTCGGTCACCGGACGGCAGGCATGGGCGCAGATGGGCGAGCGGGCCCGCGCCGTGCCGCTGCTGATCGTGCAGGGCGGAAGCGACGACGTCGTGCCGACCGTCGTCGGTGAGCGGCTGGTGGAGCACTGGCGCACGGTCGTCGACCTGGTCGTCGACGACGCGCTGGACGGCAGACCGGAGCTCGTCGCCGACACCGTCGTCCACCCGGCCGCCGGGGACCGCTACGCGTACGAGCGGACCGCCTACCGTGACCCGGACGGTCAGGTGCTGATCGAGCACGTGTACGCCGACGAGCTCGCCCACGCCTGGTCCACCCCCGGCGCCACCGGCATCTTCACGGACACCGCCGGCCCCGACGCCACCGACATCGCCTGGCGGTTCGCTCAGCTCCACGACGCCCCCTGACCGGGCTGCTGCTGGCATCCTGGCGGCCGCGATGCGCATCGGTGATAATCACTTTGACCGGCGCGTACCCGGAGGGTGGAGGCGAACCTGGTGGACCTCCTGGGCAGACGTGCCGAGCGCGAGGCCGTCGAGAACGTGCTGGCCGAGGTGCGGGCCGGGCGGAGCGGTGCGCTGGTGGTGCGTGGTGAGGCAGGCATCGGGAAGACCGCGGTGCTCGAGCACGCTCGGCACACCGCGGCCTCGGCAGGGTTCCAGGTCGAGTTCCAGGCCGGTGCGGAGTCCGAGACGCAGTTCGCGTTCGCCGGCCTGCACCAGCTGTGCGCGCCGTTGCTGGATCGTGCGGGGGCCTTGCCCGATCCGCAGCAGGTCGCTCTGGGCGTAGCGTTCGGGCTGCACGGTGGCGCGACGCCGGACAAGTTCCTGGTCGGGCTGGCGACCCTCAACCTGCTGGCCGAGGTAGCCGAGGACAGGCCGTTGGTGACCCTCGTCGACGATGCGCAGTGGCTGGACCGGGCATCCGCGCAGGTTCTGGCGTTCGTGGCTCGGCGCCTGGTGGCTGAACGCGTCGCACTCATCTTCGCGGTGCGAGAGCACACCAGGAGTGAGACCCACCCGCTCGCCGGGTTGCCCGAGCTCCGCCTCCACGGGCTCGGTGAGGCCGACGCGCAGGAGCTGTTGACCGCAGCCGTCCGTACTCCGCTCGATGCCAGGGTGCGCGACCGGATCGTCGCCGAGGCGCGCGGCAACCCGTTGGCGCTGCTGGAGCTCCCTCGGAGCGCGCCGCTGGCGCAACTGGCCGGTGGATTCGGGCTGCCGGACGCCATGAGTGTTCCCCGCCGCATCGAGGAGGGCTTCCGGCAACGCTCGCGGGACCTGCCGACCGAGACGCAGCAGCTGCTGCTGGTCGCCGCGGCCGAGCCGACCGGCGACGCAGCGATGTTGTGGCGCGCGGCCGCCGAGCTGGGGATCCCGTCTTCCGCGGCCGCGCCCGCGGAAGAGGTCGGCCTGCTGGAGATCGGTCTCCGGGTGCGGTTCCGGCACCCGCTGGTGCGGTCGGCGGTCTACCACACGGCCACACCACCGGACCGTCGTCGCGCACACGCGGCACTTGCTGCCGCCACGGATCCGCAGGCCGACCCGGACCGGTACGCGTGGCACCGCGCGCAGGCGGCGCTGGGCGCCGACGAGGACGTCGCCGCCCAGCTGGAGCGCACAGCCGACCGGGCCCGCTCCCGCGGGGGTATGGCCGCCGCGGCCTCGTTCCTGCAGCACGCCTTCGAGCTGACCCCGTCGTCAGCGCGTCGTACGGCACGCGCACTGAAGGCCGCCTCGACGCTGCACGAGGCCGGAGCGTCCCAGGACGCTCGAGAGCTGCTGGCGCTGGTCGATGTCGAGCCGCTGGACGCGTTCCAGCGAGCCCGCCTCGCACTGCTGCGAGCGCGGATCGAGTTCCACGTGACACGTCACGGCGACGCGGCTCGGATGCTGCTGGACGCGGCTCGGATGCTCACGCCGCATGACGTCGCGCTGGCCCGTGAGACCTATCTGCACGCTCTCGATGCCGCGATCATCACGGGTGGGAGCCCTGGCTACGGGGTGCGTGAGGTCGCCCACGCAGCCCGGGCAGCGCCGCCCGCACCCGGGCCGCCGGGGCCCTCCGACCTGTTGCTCGACGGGATGGTGACGATCTTCACCCAGGGCTACGCGGCGGGTGTGCCCGTACTGCGCCGCGCACTGGAAGCGTTCCGCGCCGACGAGTTCCGCGCGGGCCGCGCCCGGGGTGACGACGATCGCCGCTGGTTGTCGCACGCCAGCCGCACCGCGAGCGTGCTCTTCGACGACACGAGCCTTCATGCGTTGGCCACGCGCCACGTACGACTCGCTCGCGACGCCGGTGCGCTCGTCACCCTCCCCGCCGCGCTCCTGTTCCAGTCCGTCGCGATGACGGTCAGCGGCGAGCTCGAGCGCGCCGGTGAGCTGGCCGCCGAGCAGTCAGCGATCGCCGCCGCGACCGGGGCCGTTCCGCTGCCTGACGCGCAGCTCGTCCTCGCTGCCTGGCGCGGCCGTCCGGACGAGACCGTAGAGATCTACACGACCGTCACCCAGGACGCTGCCGAACGTGAGCGCGGCACCGAGGTGTCCCTCGCGCAGTACGCGTTGGCGGTGCTGCACAACGGTCTGGGCGACTACACCGCCGCGCAGGAGGCTGCGGCGCGCGCGTGCGAGTCGGACGCCCTGAATCCGAGCAACCTGGCGCTGCCGGAACTCATCGAGGCGGCATGCCGTGCCGGCGGGCCGGAGCAGGCCCTGGAGGCAGCGGACGAGCTCGGCTCGAGAGCACGAGCCAGCGGCACCCCGTGGGCGCTGGGGCTCGCCGCCCGTTCACGGGGTCTGATCACGTCGGGTCCCGGCGCCGAGGAGCACTATCTCGAGAGCATCGGACAGCTCGGCCGCAGCACGATGACCGGCCATCTCGCCCGCACCCACCTCGTCTACGGCGAGTGGCTGCGCCGCGAGGGCCGCCGCCTGGACGCCCGCGAACAGCTGCGCACCGCCCATGAGCTGCTGGCGGACATGGGTGCGGAAGCGTTCGCAGAGCGCGCCGCCCGCGAGCTGCGCGCTACCGGCGAGCATGCCCGCAAGCGCAACCCCCGGCCCACCGACGCCCTCACCGCGCAAGAGCTGCACGTCGCGCGACTGGTGGCCACGGGCGCCACCTCCCGAGAAGCCGGCGCACAGCTGTTCCTCAGCCCTCGCACCATCGAGGCCCACCTGCGGAACATCTTCCGCAAGCTCGGCGTCACCTCTCGTCGACAGCTCAAGGACGTGCGACTGGGCTTGCTGCACGGCGAGGCGGCAGGGTCGAGGTGATCATCCGCAGCGTGGGCATCAGGCCGAGGGGACCTGGGACGAGGGTGGACGGGTCTCGTGGACGCCCCGGCGTCCGTGGCAGGATCGGCCCCGTGACACCGCAGACGCTGCACCTGTCCGATTCGTCCCGCCGTGCGTTCGACGTGGACGCCGAGCGCCCCGTGCGGGTGCACGTGTGGCGTTCCGCGATGCCGGAGGCCCCTCTGGTGCTGCTGTCCCACGGCACGGGCGGGGCGGCCGAGGACCTCGCGTGGTGGGTCGCCGGGCTGCAGGGTGCCGGGTTCGACGTCGCCGCGGTGGACCACCACGGCAACAACCACCGAGACCGGTACCTCGCCGAGGGATTCGCCTGGTGGTGGGAGCGTCCCCGCGACCTCTCCTTCGTGCTCGACCACGTCGAGGCACGGGGCCCCGTCGGCGCGTGCGGCTTCTCGTTCGGGGGTTACACCGCCGCGGCGGTGTGCGGCGCGCGGGTGTCGGCCAACGCCTACCGGGCGCTGGTGACCGGCCAGATCGAGTCGCCGCCCACACCGGAGTACCCCGGGGTCGCCGAGGACCTGGCGGCCCGCTACGGCGAGTCCGACGCCGAGACGTGGGTCGGTCTCGCCGCGGCCGACCATCGCGACCCGCGCGTGCGTGCCGGCTTCCTGCTCTGCCCATCGGTCGGGCCGCTGATCACCGCTGAGAGCTTGGCGGCGGTCGACGTCCCCGTGGCGGTGCGTTGGACGGCCGCCGACGAGATCGCCCCACCGGCAGGCAACGGCCTGCGCTACACCGAGCTGATCCCCGGAGCCGACGGCGGCACCGTGGGCGCCCCGACGGCGGGCCACTACGGATTCGTCCGCCCCGACCAGGACGACCCGCAGGCGAAGGCCGACGTGGTGGCGGCGTCCGCTTCCTTCTTCGCGCGCGAGCTGCGCGGATGACCGGTCCCGGGGGCCTCTTCGCGCTGGACGGCCGTACCGTCGTCGTGACGGGCGGCTCCTCCGGCATCGGCCGGGCGATCGCCACGGCTCTCGCGGGGGCGGGCGCCGCCGTCGTCGTCGTGGCCCGCGGACGTGCCGCCCTGGACGACACCGTCGCAGAGCTCACCGGCTCGGGGTGCCGGGCCGCAGCCGTCCCGGGCGACCTGTCCACTCGCGAGGGGATTCGCGCCGTCGCCGACGGCGTGGTCGAGCCGTTCGGCGAGCCCGACGTCGTGGTGTCCAGCGCGGGGGTGAACCTGCGTCCGCCCATGCAGGAGATCGACGAGGCCGTCTGGGACGCGACGATGACGGTGAACCTCGAGGCTCCCTTCTGGCTCGGTCAGCGGTTCGGGCCGGGCATGGCCGAGCGTGGCTACGGGCGCCTGATCCACGTGAGCTCCCAGCAGGCACACCGCGCGTTCGTCGCCAGCGGCGCCTACGGCGTATCCAAGGGCGGCCTGGAGTCGCTCGCGCGCTCCCAGGCGGAGGCGTGGTCGCCGTGGGGGGTCACAGCGAACACCCTCGTGCCCGGATTCGTCCTCACACCGCTCAACCGGCGCCTCCAGCGGGAACCCGGACGCGTCGCGGCGCTCGCGGACCGCACCCTGGTCGGCCGGAACGGGGTGCCGGACGACTTCGCCGGCCCGGCCGTGTTCCTGGCCAGCGCGGCCTCGTCGTACGTGACGGGCCAGTCGATCCACGTCGACGGCGGGTTCTCCGTGCACTGAGCGGCCCGGGGCAGCACACTGGCAGCACCCGAGGCGGAGGGAGCGGTCGTGAGACAGCCCACGGAGGACGTCCCGCAGTGGCTGCGCACGGCGGGCGGCTGGTCATGGCGGCTCGTGGCCGTCGTGGTGGCCGTCGCGCTGGTGGTGTTCGCGACGGCGCAGGTCCGTGTCGTCTTCGTCGCGGTCTTCCTGGCGCTGGTGCTGACGTCCGTGTTCCGACCGTTGGCGGACCTCTACGCCCGGGTCATGCCCCGGGCGCTGGCGACCGCGCTGGCGCTCCTGAGCGGAGTCGTCGTGCTCGGCGGTCTGATGGCCTACGTCGTGGCCTCGGTGGCGGGGCAGTGGACGCGTCTCGCCGGTGAGTTCGACACCGGTGTGCAACAGATCCTCGACTCCTTGCAGAACCTGCCGTTCGGTCTGTCGATCACGGGCGAGCAGCTCAACGAGTGGATCGACGCCGGGCAGGAGTGGCTCGGCGACAACGCCCAGAACCTGGCCGGCCAGGCGGCGGAGCGTGCCGGTTCGGTGGTGGAGGGCTTCATGGTCTTCGCCCTGGCGATCTTCTGCACCGTGTTCTTCGTCTACTCGGGCGGCACCATGTGGCGGTGGTTCCTCGGCCAGGTGCCCGCCCGGCAGCGTCGCCGGTGGCAGGAGGCGGCGGGAGCCGGGTGGTACACCTTCTCGGGCTTCGCACGTGGGACCGTCATCATCGCGTTCATCGACGGTGTGCTCGCCTTCGTCCTGCTGCAGATCCTCGGGGTGCCGCTCGCCGCCCCGCTGGCGGTCCTCGTGCTGATCGGCGCGTTCATCCCCATCATCGGCGCGCCGCTGGCCATGATCATCGCCGCCGTCGTGGCGCTCGCCGCGCAGGGGTTCGTCACGGCGCTGATCGTCACGCTGGGCATCGCGGCCATCGGCCAGCTCGAGGGACACGTGCTGCAGCCGCTCATCATGGGCAAGCAGGTGTCGCTGCACCCGGTGGTCGTGGCGGTGGCGGTGCTCTCCGGCACGGTGCTCGCCGGGATCCTCGGCGCCGTCGTCGCGGTCCCGCTCGTCGCGGTCGTCTGGACCGTCTTCTCCACCTTGCGCGGCAGTCCGCCCATCCTGCTCCCGCCCGCCCCCGGGGGCGTGTCCGGACCGGACCCGCCGGGGACGGCCGAGCAGACCGTGCCGGCTGACCCCGCGCAGGACGACGTCGCCGAGGATCAGGGGCCCCGGCAACCGCCGCAGCCCGCCTGACGGCCGCTCGTCCCGAGCCGGGCGGGCCTGGCAGTATGCGCGCATGGAACCGTTCGTCCTCCGTGACGCGCACGTCACGCTGTCCGTCCCCACCCTCGCGGACGTCGACCAGGTGGCCGAGGCCTGCACCGACCCCGAGATCGCCGCCTGGACCGTGGTCCCGTCGCCCTACACGCGGCAGGACGCCGAGGGCTTCGTGACGCAGATGGTCGCGGACGGCTGGGGGCGGGACACCATGTACACCTGGGCGGTGCGTCCGGCCGGCCAGATCGACGGCCCGGTGCTGGGCATGATGGGTGTCGGCGTCACAGCCGGTGCTCCCGGCGCCGACGGCGCCGGCGAGATCGGGTACTGGACCGCCCCCGACGCCCGGGGACGCGGCATCACCACCGCGGCCGCGCGGCTCGCGGCCGACTGGGCGCTGAGCCCGGACGGGCTGGGGCTGACCCGCCTGCAGTGGCAGGCGTACGTCGGCAACTGGCCGTCGCGCCGGGTGGCGTGGCGGCTCGGTTTCCGGTCCGAGGGGACCCTGCGCCGCTACGGGATGCAGCGCGGCGTCCTGCGCGACTCGTGGATGGCGTCGCTGCTGGCCGACGACCCGCGCGGCCCGTCCGAGCCGTGGCCGGCCGAGGCGCCCGTGCCGGGAGCGGGGCGATGACCCTGCGGCGCACCGCCGTGATCGGTGCGGGCCCGTCCGGCCTGGCCGCTGCCCGTGCCCTCGACCGGGCCGGCCTGGAGCTCGTGGGCTACGAGGCCCACCACGACGTCGGCGGTCTGTGGGACATCGACAACCCGAGGTCGACGGTCTACGAGTCGGCGCACCTCATCTCGTCGCGGACCACCACCGAGTTCTCGGAGCTCGCGATGGACTGCGACGCCGACTACCCGTCCCATCGCGAGCTCCTGCGCTACTTCCGCACCTACGCGGACACCTTCGACCTGCGCCGGCACTACCGGTTCGGCACACGGGTCACCGCGGTCGAGCCCGTGGGCGGCGACGCGTCGGGACGCCGCGGCTGGGAGGTCGTCGCCACCGGGCCCGACGGCGGCACGAGCGTGGAGCGGTACTCGCACGTCGTCGTCGCGAACGGGACGCTGGCCGAGCCGAACGTCCCCACCTTCGAGGGGCGCTTCACCGGCGAGCTGCTGCACTCGAGCGAGTACCGTGGCGCCGACGTCTTCGACGGCAAGCGGGTGCTGGTCGTGGGTGGTGGGAACTCCGGCTGCGACATCGCGGTGGACGCCGTGCACCGCGCTGCTGCGGTCGAGCTGTCGGTGCGGCGGGGGTACTGGTTCGTCCCGCGGTACCTGCTCGGTCGGCCCACCGACACCCTCAACCAGGGTCGGCCGCTGCCGGCCCGGATCAAGCAGGCCGTGGACTCGAGGCTGCTGAGACTGCTGAACGGTGACCCGCAGCGGTTCGGCTTCCCGGCACCCGACCACAAGATCTACGAGTCGCACCCCGTGGTGAACTCCCTGGTCCTGCAGCACGCCGGCCAGGGGGATCTGCGGGTGCGGGCGGACGTCCGGAGCTTCGACGGCGACACCGTGCACTTCGTCGACGGCACCGCCGGGTGCTACGACGTCGTGCTGCTGGCCACCGGGTACCGGCTCGACTACCCGTTCCTCGACCCGGCGCACCTGGCCTGGTCCGGTCCGGGTTCCGGGACCGCGCCGGGACTCTTCTGCAACATCGTGCCGCCCTCGCTCAACGGCCTGTTCGTCGTGGGCATGCTGGAGGCGTCGGGCATCGGCTGGCAGGGCCGGGCCGAGCAGGCCGAGCTGGTGGCCCGCTACCTCGCTGCCGAGGCCGCGGGGGCCGAGGGTGACGCAGCCGCCGGACGGCGGGCCGAGGCGTTCCGTCGGCGGATCGGTCAGGCGTGGCCCGACCTGACCGGCGGGTACCGCTACCTCGGGCTGGAGCGGATGAGCTATTACGTGAACAAGGACGCCTACCGCCGGACCGTGCGCCGGTTCGCCGACGATCTGGCGGGGTCGGCGCGATGAACGTCGACGACGTCGCGGTGGACTTCTCGCCGGCCTCGATGGTGGCGCTGAGCGTGGTGCTCGGTCTCATCATGCTGGGCATCGCGCTGGACACCTCGCCGGCCGACTTCCGGGCCCTGCGCCGTGCGCCGCGCGCCGCGGTGCTGGCGCTCGTCGCGCAGCTGGTGCTGCTGCCTGCGGTGACCTTCGCCCTGACGCTCGTGCTCGGTGTCCAGGCCTCGATCGCGCTGGGCATGATCCTGGTGGCGTGCTGCCCGCCGGGGAACGTCTCGCAGGTCCTCACGCACCGTGCGGGCGGCAACGTGGCGCTGTCGGTATCGCTCACAGCGGTCGGCAACGCGCTGTACATCGTGGCGATGCCGGTGAACATCGCCCTGTGGGGCAGCCTGCACCCGACGGCGCGCGAGATCCTGACCGACGTCCGTCTCGACGCCGGTGCGATGCTCCTCGACATCCTGCTGGTCATCGGCCTGCCGTTCGCCGTCGGTCTGCTGTTCCGCGCCCGGTGGCCCGCGGCCGCCGACCGCGTGCACCGCCCGGTGCGCTGGGTCAGCCTCGTGGCGCTGGTCGGGTTCATCGTGGCGGCGCTGGCGGGGAACTTCTCCGTCTTCGTCGCGTACGTGGGCGTGGTGCTGCTGGCGGTGTTCCTCCACGACGCCGTCGCGCTCGCCCTGGGCTACCTCGCCGGCCGGGCCGGTCGGCTCGGCGTCCGCGAGGTGAAGGCGGTGACCTTCGAGGTCGGCATCCGCAACGCCGGGCTGGGGCTCGGCCTCGTCTTCGCGTTCTTCGACGGGATCGGCGGCATGGCCGTCGTGGCGGGCTGGTGGGGCATCTGGGACATCGTCGCCGGCCTCACGCTGGCTTCGGTGTGGGCGCGTCGCAGCAGGCTCCGGGCGGCGCACGGAGCGGTGGCATGAGGCGCGTCCTGGTCACGGGGGGATCGGGCTTCCTCGGTTCTCACGCGGTCGAGGCGCTCGCGGTGCACGACGGCGTGGCATCGGTCGTGTCCGCCGACCTGCGTCCGGCCCCGGGGGTGCCCGACGGCGTCATGGAGATCACGCTGGACGTGACCGACGCCCCGGCGGTGCGGCAGGCCGTCGTCGACCATCGGATCGACACGGTGGTGCACCTCGCGGCGATCGTGAACCCGGGCACCCTCGACGAGGCGGCTGAGCGTCGCGTGGACGTCGACGGCACCCGCCACGTGCTGGAGGCGTGCGTGGCCGGCGGCGTGGAGCGGGTGGTGGTCTCGTCGTCGGGCGCCGCCTACGGGTATCACGCCGACAACCCCGTACCGCTGCGCGAGGGTGACGCGCTGCGCGGCAACGAGGAGTTCACGTACTCGCGGCACAAGCGGCTCGTCGAGGAGATGCTTGCGACGTTCCGGCAGGAGCACCCGGGGCTCGGGCAGGTGGTCCTGCGGATCGGCACGATCCTCGGGCCCGGGGTGGCCAACCAGATCACCGCGCTGTGGGACGCGCCGCGCCTGCTCCGGGTGCGGGGGAGCGACAGCCCGTTCGTGTTCGCCTGGGTCGACGACGTCACGGGGGCGATCGTGGCGGGCGCCACCGGGGGAGTCACGGGGGAGTTCAACGTGTGCGGCGACGGCGTCATGACCGTCGCGGACATCGCCGCCCGGCTCGGCCGGCGGACGGTCGACGTCCCGGCGCCGGTGCTGGCCGGCGCCCTGCGGGTGGGCCGGGCCCTGCGCCTGACCATCCACGGCCCGGAGCGGGTCGGGTTCCTGCGGTACCGACCCGTGCTCGACAACACCCGTCTCAAGGAGGTTCTCGGCTACGTGCCGCGCCGCTCGAGCCGGGAAGCCTTCGACGACTGGGTGGCACGGCGGGCGTGACGCGGCGACGCCGGTCTCCTGCCCGCACGAGGTGCGGACAGGAGACCGGCGCCGGTGGGTGTGGCTCGCTCAGCCTGCCGAGCAGACCGTGCTCAACGAGCTCGGGTCACCGCTGCCGATGAACCCGGCGGAGGTCGAGGCGCCGGCGGCGAGGCTGCCGTTCCAGCTCGCGTTGGTGAAGACGTTGCCGGAGACCTGGGCGCTCCACGCCTGGTCGACGGTCGCGCCGTCCACCGTGACCTCCCAGCCGGTGAGCGCCTCGGACCCCGCGGTCACGACCAGGTCCGCCTGGAACCCGCCGCTCCACGAGTTGACGACGCTGACCTCGGCCGTGCAGTCGCCGGTGGGCAGCGGCTCCTCGTCGTCCTCGGCAGCGGTGGTGAACGAGGTGGAGGTGGTCGTCGCCGAGACCTCGCCCGTGTTGTCGTTGCGTGCCTGGACCGCGACCTCGTACGTCGTCTCGGGGTCCAGACCCGTCAGGTCCACCATCGGCGAGCCGTCGGTGGACGCCAGGACGTCACCCGAGGCCGGGTCGACGACGTCGTAACCGGTGACGCAGCCATCCTGCGCCATGCCCCACATGACGTGGGCGCTGGTGGCGCGGACGTCGGAGGCCATGACGTCACCCGGCACGCCAGGCGCCTCGTCCGGGCAGACGGGGTCGGGCTCCGGCTCCGGGTCGGTGTCGCCGCCGATCCCGGTCACCTCGCCGTTGCCGCCGTCGAACGCGACGTCGGAGCAGCTGTAGAAGTTCTCGTTGCTGTCCGAGCGCACCCAGTGGGTGAAGATGATGTGGTCGCCGCTGCGGTCGGACGGCAGCGTCACGTCCCAGTAGTAGTAGTTGTCCCCGCCGGGTCCGCCGGTGTCGGGCGGGTTGGTCGCGGTGTCGATCAGCTCGAGGTCGCTCCATGCCAGCGGGCTACCCGGGTCCCAGCCCTGCTCGGTGACGTAGACGTCGAACCGCCCTGGGTGCTCCGCCCAGTTGTTGTGCTGGAACTCGTACGTCGCGCCGGCCGTGAGGTGCGTCGTCGGCCAGTCGTCGCGCACGGCGTTGAAGCTCGAGAAGTCGTACGGGCCGCTGCCGCCGCCGTCGCAGATCTGGCCGTCAGGGATGTACCCCTCGGTGCGCCCGGCCCCGTTGGAGTCGAGGTTGCCGAACCAGTTGTAGAACGACGCCGTGCCGTCGGCGGCGTAGGCGTCGGCGCACGCCGGGTTCTGCGGGTTGACGGCTCCGGACCCGGTGAGCCCGTCGACGTAGCAGAGGTACTGACGGCTGCCGGGGAACACCTCGGCGCCGTGGGCCTCCGCGGGGGCGGGCTCGGTGGCCACCACGAGGCCGGTGGCGCCCACCAGCGCCGCGACGGCCAGGGCTGCGAGTCTTCGCATGTCGAGCTCCTTCACTCGTTGCGGTCAAGATCCCCTCGACCGTGCCCGACCACAGCGTTGCCCGACAGGTACCAAAACGTTTCGGGTCGCCGCCTCCGCGACCTCTCAGCCAGTGGCCCAGACGCCCAGCTCGTTCCCGCTCGGGTCCGTGAAGTGGAACCGGCGGCCACCAGGGAACTCGTACGGTCCCTCGACGACGGTGCCGCCGGACGCGGTGACCGCCGCGGCCGTCACGTCGAGGTCGTCGGAGAACAGCAGGACCAGGGGGCCGGAGCGTCCTGGTTCGCGGTGGGGGTTGAGACCGCCCGCCTCGCCGTCGCCCGCGGGGGCGCGGATACCGGCGTAGTCGGGGCCGTAGTCGTTGAACCGCCAGCCGAAGGCCGCCTCGTAGAACGCCCGGGTACGGGCCAGGTCGGTGACCCCCAGCTCGACGTAGTCGATCGCGTGATGCGTGGTCGTCATGTGGCCAGGGTGCACGCCGCCACCGACACCGCAGGCCTGGCGTCTGCGCGGGCTGGGTACCGTAAGCCCGTGACTTCACCGCGACCCGACCTGAACCACCCCACCGCCGAGGACGAGGTCGTCGGCATCTGCCAGGACCTGCTGCGGATCGACACCTCGAACTACGGCGAGAACCAGGGACCGGGGGAGCGCAAGGCGGCGGAGCTCGTCGCCGGGCTGCTGGCCGACGTCGGGCTGGAGCCTGCGCTGTTCGAGTCCGCCCCCGGGCGGGCGTCCGTGGTCGCGAGGTTCGCCGGCCAGGACCCCTCGCGTCCCGCCCTCGTGCTGCACGGCCACACCGACGTGGTGCCCGCCGCCGCAGCGGACTGGTCGGTCGACCCGTTCGCCGGCGAGGAGATCGACGGGCTGCTCTGGGGCCGTGGCGCCGTGGACATGAAGGACATGGACGCCATGATCCTGGCGGTGGTGCGGCAGATGGCGCGAGAAGGCCGCCGGCCGGCCCGCGACGTCGTCATCGGCATGTTCGCCGACGAGGAGGCGGGCGGCGTCCTCGGCGCCCGCTGGCTGGTCGACCACCATCCCGAGATCTTCGAGGGCGCCACCGAGGCCATCAGCGAGGTCGGCGGGTTCTCCGTGGACGTCGGTGGACGCCGGGCCTATCTCGTCCAGACGGCGGAGAAGGGGCTCGCCTGGTTGCGGCTGGTGGCCGACGGCCGCGCGGGTCATGGTTCGCAGGTCAATCACGAGAACGCCGTCACCGAGCTCGCCGCCGCCGTGGCGCGGATCGGCAAGCACGCCTGGCCATACACGCTCACGCCCACCGTGGAGCGGCTGCTGCAGGGCGTGAGCGACCTGACCGGGCTGCCGTTCGACCGTGAGGGCGGCGCGGACCCGGACCAGGTCGACGCGCTCGTCGCGGCGCTGGGGCCGGCCGCGAAGTTCGTGGGAGCCACGGTGCGGCACACCACCAACCCGACACAGCTCGACGCCGGGTACAAGGCCAACGTCATCCCCGGCTCCGCGACGGCGACCCTCGACATGCGCACGGTGCCCGGCCACGACGCCGAGGCCATGGGCGTCCTGCGCGAGCTCGCCGGCCCGCACGTGCGGATCGAACCGATCCACACCGACCGGTCGCTCGAGGTGCCGTTCAGCGGCGGCCTGGTGGACGCGATGGTCGACTCCCTGCACGCCGAGGATCCGGGCGCCGCCGTGCTGCCCTACACGCTCTCCGGCGGCACGGACAACAAGTCCCTGGCCCGCCTCGGCATCACCGGCTACGGGTTCGCGCCGCTGCAGCTGCCGGGCGACCTGGACTTCGCCGGGATGTTCCACGGCGTCGACGAGCGGGTCCCCACCGACGCCCTCAAGTTCGGCACCCGGGTCCTGGACCGCCTACTGGCGACCTGCTGAGCCGTCAGGCGCCCAGCTCGGCCAGCGACCGTCGCGTCGACGCCACGTAGCCACCACCGAAGAGCACCGCGTGGACGGCCAGCGGGTAGAGCTGGTGGAGCGGCACGCGTCCGGCAGCGCCCGGGCTCAGCGGGTGGACCGCGGCGTACCCGGCCAGGATCTCGTCCAGGTGTGGTGCGCCGAACAGGGCCAGCATCGCCAGGTCCGCCTCCCGGTGCCCGCCGTGCGCTGCCGGGTCGACGAGCACGGCCTTGGTGGCGCCGCCGGCGTCCGACCAGAGGACGTTCCCCGACCACAGGTCCCCGTGCAGCCGTGCGGGCGGCTCGGCCGGTCCGGCGAGGCGGGGCAGCCGCTCGCACACCCGCTCGAACGCGGTCTCGTCGTCGGGCCCGAAGACCCCGCGGCGTCGGCCCTGCGCGAGGACCGGTCGCAGGCGGGCGTCGGCGTAGAACGTGGACCAGTCGGTCCACGATCCGGCCGCCATCTCCAGCGGGTCGTCGAGCGGTCCGAACCAACCGGCACCGGCTCCCGGCGGCAGCGCGCCGAAGCCGTCGGCGCCCGCGTCGTGCAGCACCGCCAGGCGACGGCCGAGGTCCCGCGCCGCGTCCGCGGTGGGTGTGGCCGGTGTGACCCGCTCGAGGTCGAGGTGACCGGGCCCGACCTCGACCACACGCGCCACCCGAGGTCCGCCGCCCACGGCGAGCCAGCGCAGGCCGGCCGCCTCCGTGGCGAAGAATCCCTCCGGTGCGTCCGTGCGGGACTTGCGGAACCCGGCCATCTCAGAGGGTCGAGGTCGCCCGGATGACCTTGCGGCGCAACCACACTCGTCGCTCGCCCCCCAGGTACAGGCGGGTGCGGGCGAGCTCCCAGCGGCCGTACTCCGCTTCCTCGGTGAGCAGCTTGCGCGCGTCGGGCACGGACGTGCCCCGGTCGATCGTGAGCACGCGGTACTCGTACTGCCCGTGCTTGCGCCAGCTCGATGCCATTCGTCGCCTCCCAGGTGACCGTCCGGCGATTTCGTGTGCCCATTGTGCCCCGTATGGCGCTACCGTCAGAGCATGACCGCTGATCCGCGTGCCGCGTTGGACCGCTTCGTCGCCGCTCTCGAAGGGCACTACCACGCCGTGTCCTCCCGCCGCGGCGAGGAGGACCCGGCCGTCGACGACGCCTACGAGGTGCTCGCCGACGCGTTCGAGGTGTACGAGGACGCCCTGGCGCAGGTGTACACCGAGGTGACGCCCTTCTACCTCGACGACGACGATGACGACGACGAGGATGACGACGAGGACGGTGACGACGACGGCGAGCTCGACGTCGACGTGCCCGGCGGGCGCTGAACCGGCCGGCTACCAGCGCTCGGGATAGCCGGGGACGACGGCGGAGACGTCGTCGAGCGCCGCGTGGACCTCGCTCGGCAAGACCAGGTCGACGGCCTCCAGCGTGCCCTCGAGCTGTGCAGGGGTGCGGGCACCGACGACGGCGGACGCCACCGTGGGCCGAGCCAGCAGCCAGGCGAGGGCGACCTCCAGCGGCGCCCGACCGAGACCGTCGGCGGCGGTGACGACGGCCTCGGCGACCGCCGCGGCGTCGCGGTCCTCCAGGTACTGCCCGACGAAGTCGGCGAGATGGTCCGAGGCTGCGCGTGAGCCCACGGGGACCGAGCGCCGGTACTTGCCGGTGAGCATGCCGCGGCCCAGCGGCGACCAGGCGAGCAGGCCGAGGCCCAAGGCTTCCGCCGCGGGGACGACCTCGCGCTCCACGCCGCGCTGCAGCAACGAGTACTCGGTCTCGAGGGCGGCCATCCCGATGCCGTCGCCCGCCTCGAGGAGGGTGGCGGCGCGCGCCGACGCCCACGCGGGGAAGTTCGACAGGCCCACGTACCTCGCGCGGCCGGAGGTGACGGCGAGCCGGAGCGCCGAGACCGTCTCCTCGAGCGGCGTCGTCGCGTCCGGGCACGCCACCAGGAAGAGGTCGACGTGGTCGACGCCGAGGCGGACCAGCGAGGCGTCGAGGTCCGCCAGGAGCGACCCCCGGGACGCGTCGCGCCGTGGGCCGGCGGGCCCTTGGCGCACGCCGCCCTTGGTGCACAGCACGAGCTCGTCGCGCGGCACGGACCCGGCGAGCTGCTCCCCGAGGACGCGCTCGGCGTCGCCGTCACCGTACGAGGCGGCCGTGTCGACCAGCGTGCCGCCGGCGTCGACGAACGAGCGCAGGATCGCCCCCGCGTCCCCCGCGTCCGTGTCCCGCCCCCAGGTCATCGTGCCCAGCCCGAGCGTGGAGACGCGCAGTCCCGAGGCGCCCACCTGCCGTCGTTCCATGCGCGGAACCCTACCGGCGCCGACCCCCGACCAGGGGGTCCCGCGCCGGAGGGCTCCTGCGCGCGGGTAGTGTTGCCGCCCGTGAGTGCGTGGGAAGCGATCCTCCTCGGTCTGGTGCAGGGTTTCACCGAGTTCCTGCCGGTCTCGTCCAGTGCGCAGCTGCGCATCGTGGGCGAGCTCGTCGGCGGTGCCGACCCGGGAGCCCTGTTCACGGCGGTGTCGCAGATCGGTACGGAAGTCGCCGTGCTGCTGTACTACCGCCGCAAGATCCGCGACATCTGCGTGGCCTGGTGGGTGTCGCTGCGCGGTGACCACGGGTCCGGCTGGCGCGCCCGGATGGGGGCCCACGACATCGATGCGCGGATGGCCTGGTACATCGCGCTGGGCTCCGTGCCGATCGTCGTCCTCGGCGTGCTGTTCGACGACGCGATCGAGACGTCGCTGCGCAACCTGTGGATCACGGTGGTCACGCTGGTCGTCTTCGGTGTGCTGCTGGACGTGGCGGACCGGCTCGGGGCGCGCGTGCGGCCCGTCGACGACATGACCCCCCGGCGGACCATCGGGCTCGGGCTGGCCCAGGCGCTCGCCCTGATCCCGGGCGTCTCCCGCTCGGGCGGCACCATCACGGCCGGGCTCGCGATGGGCTTCACCCGCAAGGCGGCGGCCGACTACTCGTTCCTGCTCGCCATCCCGGCCGTGCTGGGTTCGGGGTTCTACCAGCTCGCGAAGGCCGCGGGAGGCGACCCCGCACCGGGGTCGGCCGGCTGGGGTGCCACCCTCCTCGCCACGATCGTCGCGTTCGCCGTCGGATACGTCGTCCTGATCGGGTTCCTCAAGATCGTCTCGACGTACTCGTACCGACCGTTCGTCTACTACCGCTACGCCCTGGCGGCGTTCGTCGTCGTCCTGCTGCTCACCGGCGTCCTGGAGGCGGACGCCGGTGCCGTGACCACCGGCTGACGCCGGTAGCCTGGCCCCGTGCTTTCCTGGCCCTCCCCTCAGATCCCCGAGCTGCCCGCGCCCACGGACGGTCGTCGGCCCGTCGTCCGGGTCCACGACTCCACCTCCGGGACGCTGGTCGATCCGGCCCCCGGCGCCGTGGCCCGGTCTTTCGTGTGCGGGGTCACCCCGTACGACGCGACGCACCTGGGGCACGCCGCCACCTACGTGGCGTTCGACCTGCTGCACCGTGCCTGGGCCGACGCCGGCAAGCAGGTGACGTACTGCTCGAACGTCACGGACGTCGACGACCCGCTGCTCGAGCGCGCCGACGCCACCGGGGTCGACTGGCGCGACCTCGCCCGTGACCAGACCGCCCTGTTCGCCGAGGACATGACCGCACTGGGCGTGGTCCCACCGGCCCCGTGGACCGGCGTGGTCGAGTACGTCGAGCCGATCGCCCGCGCCGTGGCGCAGATGCTCGCCGACGGCACGGCGTACCGCGTGCCCGTGGAGCCGGGCGCCGGCGGCGCGGCACCGGAGCTCGGCGACGTCTACGCGGACCTGAGCGCGGACCCCGCCTTCGGGACCGTGTCCGGCCTCGACGAGGCGACGATGGCGGAGCTCTTCGCCGAGCGCGGAGGGGATCCCGACCGGGACGGCAAGAAGAACGCGCTCGACCCGCTGCTGTGGCGCCGCGAGCGCGTCGGCGAGCCCGCCTGGGACGGCGGCGTCCTCGGCACCGGGCGTCCCGGGTGGCACGTCGAGTGCTCGGTCATCGCGCGCGACGGTCTCGGCCTGCCCTTCGACGTCCAGGGCGGGGGCGCGGACCTGCTGTTCCCGCACCACGAGATGTCGGTCTCGCACGCCCGCATGCTGGCCGGTCCGGACGCCGCGCCGACGGCGCACGTCCACGCGGGTCTGGTGGCCTACGAGGGTCACAAGATGAGCAAGTCCCGGGGCAACCTCGTGCTCGTCTCGGCGCTGCGGCGCGAGGGCGTGGACCCCATGGCCGTCCGCCTGGGTATCCTCGCCCAGCACTACCGCTCCGAGTGGGAGTGGACCGACGCGACGCTCGAGGCGGCCCGAGGGCGCCTGGACCGCTGGCGCGCCGCCGTCTCCGGCAACGGTGCGCCGTCGGCGGACGCGCTGCTCGCGGAGCTCCGCGCGGCGCTCGCCGACGACCTCGACGCGCCGCGGGCGGTGGCGGCGGTCGACGACTGGGCCCACCGGGCGCTGGCGCCGGGGCGTGACACGTCCGGCGACGAGGAGGGCGCACCCGGGGTCGTCGCCCGAGCGGTCAATGCGCTCCTCGGGGTGCGACTGTGATCCCGGCGGTCTGAACCGCCGGACCGGCCCGGGGCCGGCGTCAGCCCTTGTCCGGGCTCCCGTGGCCGGGACCGCCCCGGCCGGGCCCGTGGTCCCGTCGGCGCAGGTAGCGCTCGAACTCGCGCGCGATCGCGTCGCCCGAAGCCTCCGGAAGGTCGGCCGTGTCCTTGGCCTCCTCGAGCTGCTGGACGTACTCCGAGATCTCTGCGTCCTCGCTGGCCAGCTCGTCGACGCCGTGCTGCCACGCCTCGGCGTCCTCCGGCAGCTCGCCGAGCGGCACGGTGGCGGCCAGCAGCTCCTCGACCCGTGCCAGGATCGCCAGCGTCGCCTTCGGCGACGGCGGGTTCGCGACGTAGTGCGGCACCGCCGCCCACAGTGAGACCGACTGGAGCTCGCGCGCCGTCGCCTCGTGCTGGAGCACACCGACGATGCCGGTCGGGCCCTCGTACGTGCTGGGCTCGACGTCGAGGACGGCCTGCAGGCCAGGGCTGTCGGTGGTGGCGGTGAGCGGGATCGGGCGGGTGTGCGGCACGTCCGCGAGCAGCGCGCCCAGGGTGACGACGGTCTGGACGTCGAGCTCCTCGGCGATGTCGAGCAGCTCGCGGCAGTACGATCGCCAGCGGAACGACGGTTCGATGCCGTGGACGAGCACGACCTGGCGGTCCGGCAGGTCGGCCACCGAGACCGTGGTCGTCGGCCACGTCACGTCCCGGGACCCGTCCGCTCCCGTCGTCACCATCGGACGGTTCACCTGGAAGTCGTGGTACTCCTCGGGGTCCAGCTCTCGCAGCGGTGACGAACCCCACACGTCGGCCAGGTGCTCGAGGGCGCCGGTCGCGGCGCTGCCGGCGTCGTTCCAGCCCTCGAAGGCAGCGATCATGACGGTCTGACGTGCGGCGTGGCGGCCGACCGGCTGCTCGGTGCTCATTCGACAACCCTATACAGCCGAGCGGCTTCGACGGCGGTCGTCGTGCGCCGGGGCCGCGGGCCGTCCGTACGATGGTGCGGTGCCGAATCCTGCCCCGCCTGCCACGCTGCCCGCCGCCGTCCTGTGGGACATGGACGGCACCCTCGTCGACACCGAGCCCTACTGGATCTCCGCCGAGCAGGAGCTGGTCGCCGAGCACGGTGGTACCTGGACCCACGCGCAGGCCCTGCAGCTCGTCGGGAATCCCCTGGCGGTGTCGGCCGGGGTGCTCCGGGAGGCCGGGGTGGACCTGCCCGTGCCCGAGATCGTCGACCGGCTGCTGACCAGGGTGACCGCCCAGGTGCGCGACGACGTCCCCTGGCGCCCCGGTGCGCGCGACCTGCTCGACGTGCTCGGTGCCGCCGGCGTGCCGTGCGCCCTAGTGACGATGAGCTACGCGGTGCTGGCCGAGGCCGTCACGGCCCACGTGCCGGGGGCCTTCGTCACTCTTGTGACGGGCGACCAGGTCGAGCGGGGCAAGCCCGACCCGGAGCCCTACCGCGTGGCAGCACGACGGCTCGGCGTCCGGCCGTCCGACTGCGTCGCGATCGAGGACTCGCCGGCGGGCCTCGCCTCCGCGCTCGCCGCCGGGACGCGCACCCTGGGCGTGGAGGCGGTCCTGCCGATCGAGGCTCGCGAAGGGCTCAGCCGGGCGGCCTCACTGGCAGACGTCGACCTGACGTTCCTGCGGCGGCTGGCCGCGGGCGAGGTGCTCGACCTCGTCTGACGTCCGTGGTCCGGGGATCAGAGGTCCAGGCCGAGGCGTTCGCGCAGCGCGCCCTCGGGGATCGGCGGGGGAGTACCGCCGAACTCCGGGCAGATGTCCTGGTGGGCGCACCAGCCGCACAGCTTGCTGGGCCGCGGCACGAACTCCCCGCGACGGGCCGCCGTGGTGATCGCGTCCCACACGCCGCGGATCTTGGTCTCCGTGACCTCGAGCTCGCGCTCCTGCGGCTCGGCACGCAGCACCTGGCCGTCACCGAGGTAGACGAGCTGCAGCATCTTCGGCAGCACGCCGCGCTCGCGCCAGACCACCAGCCCGTAGAAGCGCATCTGGAAGAGCGCCTTGTTCTCGAACCCTGGTCGCGGCGACCGGCCCGACTTGTAGTCCACCACCCGGATCGCGCCGTTCGGGGCCACGTCGAGGCGGTCGACGATCCCGCGCAGCAGGGGGCCGTCCTCGAGCTGGCTCTCGACGTACAGCTCACGCGCCTCGGGCTCGAGCCGGTTCGGGTCCTCGAGGGTGAAGTAGGTGCCGAGGAGCCGCCCGGCACCGTCCAGCCAGGTCTCCAGCGGCTGGTCCGCCGCGTCGCCGTCAGGCAGGAACAACCGCGCATAGCGCGGCTCCGCCTCGACCAGCCGGTCCCACTCGCCCGGGAGCAGGTCCAGGGCGGCCTCGCGCGTGCGCTCACCCAGCGGGGCGTCGTACAGCCGCTCGAGCACGGAGTGCACCAGCGTGCCGCGCGCGGCGGCGGACGACGGCGGTTCCGGCAGCCGGTCGACGGCGCGGAACCGGAACAGCAGCGGGCACTGCATGAAGTCTCCCGCCCGGGAGGGGGAGAGCGCCGGCGGGCGCCGCGCACGGACGTCCGGGGCGTCGGCAGGGGTGGCCACCGGGTCCGGGGTGCGGTCCGCCGTCGTCGTCATGGCTGCCACCCTACGGCCGGCCACCGACGCCGGTGCGGGCCGTCCACAGGCCCGCACCGATAGCCTGAGCCGGTGCCTCCCCGTTCCTCCGGCTGGCGGATCGGCCGCGTCGCCGGCGCACCTGTGCTCGTGACGCCGTCGTGGTTGCTCGCCGCCGTCGTCCTGACCGTCCTCTTCGCGCCCACCGTGCGCTTCTGGGCGCCCGCCACGGGCACGCCCGGGGTGCTGGTCGTGTCGTTCGTGTTCGTGCTCCTCCTCTTCGGCTCGGTGTTCTGCCACGAGGTCGCGCACGCGCTGGTGGCGCGCTCCCGCGGGCACCGCGTCGACGAGCTCGCCCTGACGCTCTGGGGCGGCCACACCGCCTACTCGGGCGGTGCGCACCGCCCGGGGGACACCGCGCTGGTGGCCGTGGTCGGGCCGCTGACCAACCTCGCGCTCGCGCTCGCCTTCTGGGTGGGGTTCCAGGCGCAGAGCGTCGAGTCGGTCCCGGCGCTCCTGCTGTACGCCGGGGCCTTCTCGAACGCGTTCGTCGGCGCGTTCAACCTCCTGCCCGGTCTCCCGCTCGACGGCGGCCAGGTGCTCGAGGCGGCGGTCTGGAAGGCGACGGGCTCACGCACCCGCGGCACCGTCGTCGCCGGCTGGGTCGGCCGCGTCGTCGGCGTGGGCGTGGTGGTCGGGGTGCTCCTGTGGCCGCTGACGTCCGGGAGCCGGCCCGACGTGGTACAGGTCATGTGGGCGGCGCTCATCGGGGCGTTCCTGTGGTCCGGAGCGACCGAGGCCATGCGGACCGGACGGCGACGCGAGGCCCTCGCGGGCCTCACCGTGCGATCGCTGGCGACACCCGCCGTCCTCGTCACGCAGGGTTCCGGCGTGGCCGATGTCGGGCGCGCGGCCGAGGGCCGGGGCGAGACGGTCGTCGTGGTGGTGGACCGGTCGCACGCGCCGGTCGGCTGGGTGGACCCCCGGGCGGTGGCCGCGGTCCCGGCGGACCAGGTCGCCGCCACGACCGTGGACGCCGTCGTCGTGCCGTTCCCGGCGGGCTCTGCCGTCCGGGCCGACGCCTCCGGACCGGAGCTCCTGCAGCACCTCGCCGGGACCTCCGGCGGGTCGAGGGTCGTCCCCGTGGTCGACGACGGCCGGGTGACCGGCGTGCTGGACGTCGCGAGGGTGGCCGCGGCGTTGCGCCCCGGCAGTCGTCAGTAGACTCGGCGCTCGTGACTTCTACTGCCGCCACCGGTGCCGACGAGCGGCGTGGTCCGCTGCACGTCGGCGACAAGGTCCAGCTCACCGACCCCAAGGGCCGGATGCACACGATCACGCTCGCCGAGGGAGCGACGTTCCACACCCACAAGGGTTACTTCCGCCACGACGACCTCATCGGCCGGCCGGAGGGCTGG
The DNA here is from genome assembly GCF_056590155.1 of Isoptericola sp. GX10416. Lineage (NCBI taxonomy): Bacteria > Bacillati > Actinomycetota > Actinomycetes > Micrococcales > Promicromonosporaceae > Isoptericola > Isoptericola sp. GX10416. The sequence goes on from NZ_JBWPVO010000001.1 coordinate 36,703, forward strand.
GTGGTGACCAACACCGCCGGCGTCGAGTACCTCGCGCTCCGGCCGCTGCTCAGCGACTACGTGCTCTCCATGCCGCGCGGCGCCGCGGTCGTCTACCCGAAGGACGCCGGCCAGATCGTCCAGATGGCGGACATCTTCCCGGGTGCGCGCGTCGTCGAGGCGGGCGTGGGCTCCGGGGCGCTCACCCTGTCGCTGCTGCGGGCTGTCGGTGACGCGGGCGAGCTGCACTCGATCGAGCGGCGCGAGGACTTCGCGGCGATCGCCCGCGGCAACGTCGAGACCTTCTTCGGCGGCGAGCACCCCGCTTGGCACCTGCACCTGGGCGACCTCGCCGACCGGGTGGACGACGTCGTCGAACCGGGCACGGTCGACCGCGTGGTGCTCGACATGCTCGCCCCGTGGGAGAACGTCGACGCGGTGGCGCGTGCCCTCATGCCTGGCGGGGTGCTGATCTGCTACGTCGCCACGGCCACCCAGCTCTCGCGGACCGCGGAGGACCTGCGGGCCGACGGCCGGTTCGCCGAGCCGACGGCATGGGAGTCGATGGTGCGCGGCTGGCACCTCGAGGGTCTCGCGGTGCGCCCGCAGCACCGCATGATCGGTCACACGGGGTTCCTCGTCACCGCCCGGCGGCTGGCGGACGGCGTCGAGCCGCCCGAGCGCAAGCGGCGGCCGGCCAAGGGGTCCTCCGTGGGCACGACCGACGCGGAGTGGACGGAGTCGGACCTCGGCGAGCGTCCCGTCTCCGACAAGAAGGCACGGCGGGTCCGGCGGGAGGTCGGGCAGGCGCCCGAGGAGTGAGCCGCCGCGGCCCACGATGCGCCCCGGCCGTGTCACAGGCTGGTCACGACGAGGGCCGGATCGTGTGGACACGGCGACCGGTCCGTGAAATGACCGACGCGATCGCGGTGTTGCCCCTTAGTGTGCTGTGTCTCGGGGGTTCCTCCTCGCCGGTGGAGGACACCGCCCGGGCCGCACGAGAGGGGACGCGATGACTGACCACCCTGTCCGCCCGGAGTCCGACCGGCCCGCGCCGTCGGGCCGAGACACGCAGTTGGCGCTGCTCGCGGCCAAGAACGAACGGCTCGCCGAGGCGTTGCGCGCGGCACGCGAGCAGATCGTCGAGCTGAAGAAGCAGATCGACGACCTGGCGAAGCCCCCCGGGACGTACGCCACGTACCTCGCGGGGCACGACGACGGATCGGTCGACGTGATCTCCTCCGGGCGCAAGATGCACGTGCAGGCGAGTCCTGGCCTGGACCTCGACGCGCTGGCGCCGGGCCAGGAGGTCAAGCTCAACGAGGCCATGACGGTCGTGGCGGCCGGTGGCTACGAGCGCATCGGCGAGCTGGTGACCGTCAAGGAGGTCCTCGACCCGGAGCGGGTCCTGGTCGTGGGACGCGCCGACGAGGAGCGTGTCGTCCGGCTCGCGGGGTCCGTGCTCGGGGCGCCGCTGCGGGTGGGTGACGCCCTGACCGTCGACATGCGCAGCGGGTTCGTCTTCGAGGTCGTGCCCAAGTCGGAGGTCGAGGAGCTCGTGCTCGAGGAGGTCCCCGACATCGCGTACGAGGACATCGGTGGCCTGGGTCCGCAGATCGAGCAGATCCGCGACGCGGTCGAGCTGCCGTTCTCCCACCCCGACCTCTATCGCGAGCACGGCCTGCGCCCGCCCAAGGGCGTGCTGCTGTACGGTCCGCCCGGTTGCGGCAAGACCCTCATCGCCAAGGCGGTCGCCTCGTCGCTGGCCACGATGGTGGCCGAGAAGCGTGGCGGGGACCCGAGCGCGAAGAGCTTCTTCCTCAACGTCAAGGGACCGGAGCTCCTCAACAAGTACGTGGGCGAGACGGAGCGGCACATCCGCCTGATCTTCGCGCGGGCCCGGGAGAAGGCCACGCAGGGCATGCCCGTGGTCGTCTTCTTCGACGAGATGGAGTCGCTGTTCCGCACGCGGGGGACCGGGCTCTCGTCGGACGTCGAGACCACGATCGTGCCGCAGCTGCTCGCCGAGATCGACGGTGTCGAGCGGTTGGACAACGTCATCGTGATCGGGGCGTCGAACCGCGAGGACATGATCGACCCCGCCATCCTGCGGCCGGGCCGCCTCGACGTGAAGATCAAGATCGAGCGTCCCGACGCGGAGGGCGCCACCGAGATCTTCGGCAAGTACCTCACCGCGGACCTGCCGATCAACGCCGACGACGTCGCGGAGCACGGGGGCGACCCGCGCCAGGCCGTCGAGGCGATGATCGGGTCGGTCGTCGAGCGGATGTACTCCGAGGACGAGGAGAACCAGTTCCTCGAGGTCACCTACGCCAGCGGTGACAAGGAGACGCTCTACTTCAAGGACTTCAACTCCGGGGCGATGATCGAGAACGTCGTCGACCGGGCGAAGAAGTCCGCGATCAAGGACCTGCTGGCCACGGGCAAGCGGGGCATCCGCGTGGAGCACCTGCTGTCCGCCTGCGTGGACGAGTTCCACGAGAACGAGGACCTGCCCAACACCACCAACCCGGACGACTGGGCGCGGATCAGCGGCAAGAAGGGCGAGCGGATCGTCTTCATCCGCACGATCGTCACGAAGAAGGGTGAGAGCGCCACCCCGCGCACCATCGACACGGTGAGCTCGACCGGTCAGTACCTCTGACCTGCGGCGCTGTCGCGGCTCTCCCGTCCACCGTGCGTCGGTGGACGGGAGAGCGGGGTGGCCGTGCGGACGCCTAGGCTGGGGTGGTGACCGTGCGACGCGTGATGGGGATCGAGACCGAGTACGGAGTGCTGGCCCCGGGACGCCCGATGGCCAACCCGATGCTGATGAGCTCCCAGGTGGTGACCACCTACCGGGCATCGGTGCAGGACGGCCGGCCCGGGCACCCGCCGGCGCGCTGGGACTACGACGACGAGGACCCGCTGGCGGACGCGCGCGGATTCCACCTCCAGCGCGCGTCGGCGCACCCGTCGCTCCTCACCGACGACCCCACGGCGCCGGCGCCGTCCGGACCGACGGCGGGCCCCGAGGACCTCGAGCGTCCCGAGACCGAGGAGTACGACGACCCGAGCGCCGCGAACTGCATCCTGACGAACGGTGCGCGGCTGTACGTGGACCACGCCCACCCCGAGTACTCCTCGCCCGAGGTCACCAACCCCCGCGACGGCGTGCTGTGGGACGTCGCGGGGGAGCGCGTGATGCTCGCGGCGACCCGGCGCCTCGCCCAGGTGCCGGGGTCGGAGGTGGTCCTGTACAAGAACAACGTCGACGGCAAGGGCGCGAGCTACGGCACCCACGAGAACTATCTCGTGGACCGGGGCGTCGCGTTCGGCACGCTGGTCGAGCTGCTCACCCCGTTCCTGGTCACGCGGCAGGTGTTCACGGGCTCAGGGCGCGTGGGTCTGGGGCCGTCGGGCGAGGACCCGGGCTTCCAGCTCTCCCAGCGGGCCGACTACATGGAGGCCGAGGTCGGGCTGGAGACGACCCTGCGCCGCCCCATCGTGAACACCCGCGACGAGCCCCACGCCGACCGGACGCGGTGGCGACGGCTGCACCTCATCGCGGGCGACGCCAACCACCTCGAGGTCGCGACGTACCTCAAGCTCGGCACCACGTCGCTCGTGCTGTGGGTGGCGGAACACCTGGACGAGCTCGCCGGAGCGGGGGTGCCGGCGCACGCCGAGCTCGCCGCGCTGCGGCTCGCGGACCCGGTGCGCGACGTGCAGCGCGTCTCGCGCGACCTCGACCTCACCGTGCCCCTGGAGCTCGCGGACGGGACGACGGCGACGGCGCTCGAGGTCCAGGAGCGGTACGTCGACGTGGTGCACCGCTCGCTCGCGGCGCTCGGCTCCGACGACGACACCGACGACGTGGTCGCCCGGTGGCGCTCGGTGCTGGGACGGCTCGGCACCGACCCGGCCTCGTGCGCGCGGGAGGTCGAGTGGGTCGCCAAGCTGCGGCTGCTGGACCGCCTGCGTGTCCGCGACGGCCTGGCGTGGGACCACCCCCGCCTGCACGCCATGGACCTGCAGTGGGCGGACGTGCGACCGGAGCGCGGCGTCTACCACCGGCTGGTCGCGGCGGGTGCGGTCGAGCGGCTGGTGACCGAGGAAGAGGTGACGCGCGCCGTCCACCACCCGCCGGTCGACACCCGGGCCTGGTTCCGTGGCGAGGTCATGGAGCGGTATCCGGACGAGATCTCTGCGGCGAGCTGGGACTCGGTGATCTTCGACGTGCACGGCGCGGCGTCGTTGCAGCGGGTGCCGATGCTGGACCCGACGCGGGGCACGGCGGCGCACATCGGTGCGCTGCTCGACGCGAGCCCGGACGCCGCCACGCTGCTGGAAGGGCTGCGGGGCGACACGTGAGCGGTGCGGGTGCGCCGTCCCCGTCACGGCATAGGCTGACCACACCCTCGCAGGGAACCACGAAGGAGGCGGACCATGGCAGGTCAGGAACGCATCAACCCGCAGCGGGACGACAGAACGCCCGACGACGACGCGGATGCCCCGGAGCCTGTCGCTCCGCAGACTTCCGAGCGGGACGCGGAGGTGGACTCGCTGCTGGAGGAGATCGACGAGGTCCTCGAGTCGAACGCCGAGTCGTTCGTGCGTGGCTTCGTGCAGAAGGGCGGGCAGTGAGTGTCGACGAATCCTGACGCGTCGGGCCGGCTCCCGGACGCCTTCCTGCGTCCGGGGTCGAGCTCGTTCGTGGAGTTCCTGGACGCGCACGCCCCGGAGCTGCTCCCGGGCAGGCGGCTGGCCGCCGGCACGGGAGCCGTCACGACGACGGCGGACCTCGCCCCGCACGCCACCACGATCGTCGCGCTGACGTTCGGCACGTCGCAGGGCGGCCGCGGCGTGGTGCTCGCCGGTGACCGCCGGGCCACGATGGGCAGCATGATCGCCAGCCGGGAGATCGAGAAGGTCTTCGCGGCCGACGAGTACTCGGCCGTGGGGATCGCCGGGTCCGCCGGGATCGCGGTCGAGATCGTGCGGTTGTTCCAGCTGGAGCTCGAGCACTACGAGAAGATCGAGGGCTCGTTGCTCTCCCTCGACGGCAAGGCGAACCGGCTGGCGACGATGATCCGCGGCAACCTGCCGATGGCCCTCCAGGGGCTCGCCGTGGTGCCGCTGTTCGGCGGGTACGACCTCGACCAGCAGATCGGGCGCATCTTCAGCTTCGACGTGACCGGCGGCCGGTACGAGGAACGGGACCACCACTCGGTGGGCTCGGGCTCGGTCTTCGCCCGCGGCGCGCTGAAGAAGCTGTGGCGGGCCGGCCTGGACGCCGACGGCGCGGTCTCGGTCGCCGTCGAGGCCCTCTACGACGCGGCGGACGACGACAGCGCGACCGCCGGACCCGACACCGTCCGCAGGATCTGGCCGGTCGTGGGGACCGTGACCGCCGACGGCTACCGCAGGGTGGACGACGACTCGCTCGCCGCCGTCGTCGGCCGGATCGTCGCCGAGCGCAGCGAAGGGAACCTGCACGCATGAGCATGCCGTTCTACGTCTCGCCCGAGCAGCTGATGAAGGACCGGGCGGACTTCGCGCGCAAGGGCATCGGCCGGGGCCGCTCCGTCGTGGTGCTCGCCTACGCGGGCGGGATCGCGTTCGCGACGGAGAACCCGTCGCGGGCGCTGCACAAGATCTCGGAGATCTACGACCGCATCGCCTTCGCCGCGGTCGGCAAGTACAACGAGTTCGAGAACCTCCGGGTCGCGGGCGTGCGGTACGCCGACCTGCGCGGCTACTCCTACGACCGCTCGGACGTGACGGCGCGCGGTCTCGCGAACGCCTACGCCCAGACGCTCGGCACGGTCTTCACGACGGAGTCGAAGCCGCTCGAGGTCGAGCTCGTCGTGGCGGAGGTCGGCGCCTCTCCGGCGGACGACCAGGTCTACCGGTTGTCCTACGACGGGTCGGTGGCGGACGAGCACGGCTTCGTCGTGATGGGTGGCCAGGCCGAGCAGCTCACCACGCGCCTGCGTGAGTCGTGGCGGGAGGGCATGGAGCTCGGCGCGGTGCTGCGGCTGGCCGTGGCGACGCTCGGCACGGTGGCGCCGGACGGGTCCGTCGCGGCGGAGGGCTCGGAACGTGCCATCCCGGCATCCGGCCTCGAGGTCGCGGTGCTCGAGCGGGACCGGCCCCGGCGCGCCTTCCGGCGCCTGCACGGCGGATTGCTGGCCGATCTGCTGGCCGACGGCGACGACTGAGAGGCGGCCATCATGGAACGACGGATCTTCGGCCTGGAGACGGAGTACGGCGTCACGTGCGCCGCCGACGACGGGCGTGGGCTCAGCGCGGACGAGGTGGCGCGCTACCTCTTCCGCAAGGTCGTGGCGTGGGGCCGGTCGTCCAACGTGTTCCTGCGCAACGGGTCGCGGCTCTACCTCGACGTCGGATCGCACCCGGAGTACGCGACCGCCGAGTGCGACGACGTCCGCCAGCTCGTGGCGTACGACCGTGGCGGCGAGCGCATCCTCGAGGGTCTGGTCGCCGACGCCCAGCAGCGACTGGAGCACGAGGGCCTGCCGGGCAAGGTCCACCTGTTCAAGAACAACACCGACTCGGCGGGCAACTCCTACGGGTGTCACGAGAACTACCTGGTGCGCCGGCAGGGCGACTTCTCGCGCCTGAGCGACGTGCTCGTGCCGTTCCTCATCACCCGGCAGGTGCTCACGGGTGCGGGCAAGGTGCTGACCACCCCGCGTGGCGCCACCTACTGCCTCTCCCAGCGCGCCGACCACATCTGGGAGGCGGTCTCGAGCGCGACGACGCGGTCGAGACCGATCATCAACACGCGGGACGAGCCGCACGCCGACGCCGAGCACTACCGCCGGCTGCACGTGATCGTCGGTGACTCGTCGATGTCCGAGGCCACGACGATGCTCAAGGTGGGTTCCACCGACCTGGTGCTGCGCCTGGTCGAGGCCGGCGTCCCCGTCCGCGACCTCACCCTCGAGAACCCCATCCGTGCGATCCGTGAGATCAGTCACGACTCGTCGGGCCTGCAGCCGGTCCAGCTCGCGAACGGCCGGTCGGCGACCGCGGTCGACCTCCAGTGGGAGTACTTCCAGCGGGTCCGCGAGCACGTGGAGTCGCACCTCGAGGCCACCCCGCAGGTGAAGCAGGTGCTCGACCTGTGGGAGCGAGGGCTGCGTGCGCTGGAGAGCGGCGACCTGACGCTGGTCGAGCGTGAGCTCGACTGGGTCATCAAGAAGCGTCTCATCGAGCGCTACCAGGCCAAGCACGGGCTCACGCTCGACGACCCGCGGATCGCCCGGCTGGACCTCGCCTACCACGACATCTCGCGGACGGAGGGTCTGTACAACCTGCTCGCGGCGCGCGGGATGGTCGATCGCGTGGTGACCGACCTCGAGATCTTCGAGTCCACGGCCGTCCCGCCGCAGACGACGCGGGCGAAGCTGCGCGGGGACTTCGTGCGCGCCGCCCAGGAGGCCCGGCGGGACTACACCGTCGACTGGGTCCACCTGAAGCTCAACGACCAGGCCCAGCGCACCGTGCTGTGCAAGGACCCGTTCCGCAACGTCGACGAACGCGTGGAACGGCTCATCGAGTCCATGTGACGCGGTTCGGGCGCCCGGCGGTGGCGCCGGGCCGCCCGGGCGACCCCTGTTGCCGTGGCAGACTGTCCCGGTGCCGTTCCGCCCACCTCGCCTGATCGCGACCCTCGTGGCCGGCGCCGTCGGCGCGGCTCTGGCCCTCGCGGGCTGCTCGTCGCCGCTCGTGGACGACCTGACCCCGTCGTCGGCGCCGTCCCAGGTGCCGGTCGACGTGTCGGGCCCGGAGGGTGAGCCACCGGTCGTGGACTACCCGAAGCCCTACGACATCGTCCGTTCCGGCTCGCGGACGTTGCGCCCGGGCTCGGGCGAGCCGCTCGAGGACGGCGGCCCCGTGCTGCTGCACATGTACGCCGAGGACGGCCGCGACGGCAGCGTCATCTCGTCGACCTACCTCGACGCTCCCGCCTGGTACACCTTCGACGCCGGGTCGTTGGGGCAGAACCTGTACGAGTCGCTGCGCGGCAAGCGGGTCGGGGCGCGGGTCCTGGTGGTCGAGCAGGACGACGAGGTCCCCGTGGTGCTCGTCGTGGACGTGCTGCCCACTCGCGCCTCGGGGACCGACGTCGAGCCGCAGGAGGGTCACCCGCGGGTGCTGCGGGACACGGACGGCACGCCGATGGTCCGCGTCCCGGACGCGGAGCCGCCCGGCGAGCTCGTCGTCCAGCCGCTGATCCGTGGGTCCGGGCCGCAGGTCGACATCGGCCAGGTCGTGACCGTCCGCTACGTGGCCGTGCGATGGAGCGACGGGTCGGTCGTGGACTCGAGCTGGGAGCCCGGGGTGGCGCCGCAGTCGGCGACCATCGGCATCGGCCGGCTCGTCGAGGGCTGGGACCAGGGCCTGCTCGAGCAGGCGGTCGGCTCGCAGGTGATGCTCGTCGTGCCCCCGGAGCTCGGCTACGGTGGCACCGGCAGCGAGCTGGCCGACGAGACGCTCGTGTACGTCGTCGACATCCTCGACGCGCGATACCAGGTCGCCGAGGACGTCCCGGAAGAGGACGCCGAGGACGGCGAGGATGCCGAGGCGACCGAGGACCGGACCACTGAAGGGTGATCAGCACATGACCGTGGCCGTACGGGTGATCCCGTGCCTGGACGTCGACGCCGGTCGCGTCGTCAAGGGCGTGAACTTCACGAACCTGCGCGACGCGGGCGACCCGGTCGAGCTGGCGGATCAGTACGACGCCGAGGGTGCGGACGAGGTGACTTTCCTCGACGTCTCGGCGTCCTCGGCCGGGCGCGACACGATGGTGGACGTGGTGCGCCGTACCGCGGACCAGGTCTTCGTACCGCTCACGGTGGGCGGTGGCGTGCGCACCACCGACGACGTGGACCGGCTGCTGCGGGCGGGGGCCGACAAGGTCGGGGTGAACACGGCCGCGATCGCCCGGCCCGAGCTGCTGGCGGAGATCGCCGACCGGTTCGGCAACCAGGTGCTGACGCTCTCGGTCGACGCGCGCCGGGTGACGGGAGACACCACCACGGAGTCCGGCTACGAGGTCACGACCCACGGCGGTCGCCGGGGGACGGGGATCGACGCCGTGGAGTGGGCCGAGCGGGCCGCCGGTCTCGGCGCCGGCGAGATCCTGCTCAACTCCATGGATGCGGACGGCACGACCGCGGGCTTCGACCTCGAGATGCTCGCCGCGGTGCGCGGGCGGGTGTCCGTCCCGCTGATCGCCTCGGGCGGTGCCGGGATGCCGGAGCACTTCGTCGCGGCGGCCCGGGCCGGTGCCGACGCGGTGCTGGCCGCGAGCGTCTTCCACTTCGGCACGCTGTCCATCGCCGAGGTGAAGACCGCGATGCGCGAGGCCGGCATCGAGGTGCGCTGACCGCGGACGCTCTGTCGGAGGGGGAGGCTAGGATCGATTCGATCCCCGACGACTGCGAGGTCTGCTGTGCCCGAACCCGCCCGACAGGCGACCCTGACCGGGTCGCGGCTCCGCCGCGGCACCGCGCTGGTCTGGCGCGGCATGCGGAGCGAACCGCGGCTGTACGTGCTGGCCGTGCTCGCCTCGGCCGTGTTCGGAGCCGCGACCGTAGCGGTGAGCCGCGCGGTGGGCTGGGCGACCGATGCCGTGGTCGTCCCGGCGATCTCCGGTGACCCGGCGGCGCGGGGTGACATCTGGCTCGCCGGCGGCGTGCTGGCGGCCGTCGCGCTGACGCTGGCGCTGTCGGTGGCCGGTCGGCGCATCTGGGCGGGCTGGGGCGTGGCCGGCATCCAGGCGGACCATCGCCGTGGCGTCACCCGGCAGTACCTGCGCCTGCCCATGTCGTGGCACCGGTCGCACCCCACCGGGCAGCTGCTGAGCAACGCGAGCGCCGACGTCGAGGCGGCGACCGGCGTGTTCAACCCGATCCCCTTCGCCTTGGGCGTGGTGGTGATGATCGCGGTCGCGACCGTGATGCTCTTCACCATCGACCCGTGGCTGGCCACGGCTGCGCTCGTCGTGATCCCGGCGGCCATCGCGGCGAACCTCGTCTTCCAGCGGTACATGTCGCCCGCCGTCACGCGCGCCCAGCAGCTGCGTGCCGAGGTTGCCGACGTCGCCCACGAGTCCTTCGAGGCGGCCCTGCTGGTCAAGTCCATGGGGTCGGCGGACCGTGAGGAGAGCCGCTTCGCGCAGCGGACCGACGCGCTGCGGGCCGCCAACGTCCGGGCCGGCCAGATCCGCGCGGTCTTCGACCCGGTGATCGAGCTGCTGCCGAACCTCGGCACGCTGCTCGTGCTGGGAGTCGGCACCTGGCGCGCCGCCAGCGGAGCCGTCGACGTCGGCGACGTCGTCACCGCCAGCTACCTGCTGACGATGATGGCAGTGCCGGTTCGCGCGTTCGGCTGGGTGCTCGGCGAGATCCCGCGCGCGCTGGTCGGGTACGAACGGATCAGCCGGGTGCTGGACGCCCGCGGCACGATGTCCGCGGGCAGCGGCACGCTGCCCGTCGGAGAGGCTGGCCTGGCCGTCCGCCTGGAGGACGTCGGCGTCGACGTCCCCTCGGCGGGTCGCACCGTGACGCTCCTCGACGCCGGGAACCTCGACGTGGCGCCCGGCGCGACCGTCGCCGTCGTCGGCTCCACCGGCGCCGGCAAGACGACGCTCGTCTCGCTACTGAGTCGCCTGAGCGACCCCACCCGCGGCCGGGTCCTCCTGGACGGCACGGACCTGCGTGACCTCGCCGAGGGCGAGATCCCGGCGCAGGTGGCGTACGTGGCGCAGCAGACCTTCGTGTTCGAGGACACCGTGCGCTCGAACGTCACGCTCGCCGACGAGGTCTCCGATGAGGTCGACGAACGCGTCTGGGAGGCACTGCGCCTGGCTCGGCTCGACGACGTGGTCCGCGCCCTGCCCGACGGCCTGGACGCGCCGCTCGGCGAGCGGGGTGCCAACCTCTCCGGCGGGCAGCGGCAGCGCCTGGCCATCGCCCGCGCCCTCGTACGGCGACCTCGCCTGCTCGTGCTCGACGACGCCACCAGCGCCGTCGACCCGCGCGTCGAGCAGCAGATCCTCGCGGGGCTCACCACCAGGACCGCCAGCGGTGCACGGTCGGTCACGGTGGTGATGGTGGCCTACCGGATGAGCTCGGTGACGATGTCCGACGTCGTCGTGCACGTCGACGGCGGGAGGATCGTGGACGTGGGCAGTCATGACGAGCTGATCGCCCGCGACGACGGATACCGCGAGCTCGCGACGGCCTACGAGAGGGAGAGCGCACGGCGCGAGCGCGAGCTCGTCGACGAGCGGGCCGCGGGCGTGGACGTCCACGAGCCGTGGGAGGACGACGAGAAGGAGGCCGTGCGATGAGCGACTCACGGATCGCGTCGAGCAGCGACCTCGGTGTACTCGCGACCCTGCGCCGCGGGGTGCAGATCTCGCCGCAGATCGTGCAGGGCCTGTGGCTCACGCTCGCGCTCGCGGTGCTGGCGGCCGCCGGGCGCGTGGTCGTCCCCCTGGCGGTGCAGCGCACCGTCGACGACGGCATCCTCGCCGACGGCGGTCCGGACGCGAGCCGCGTGCTGCTGATGTCGGCCGCCGCCGCGGGTGCCATCGTCCTGGCCGGGCTGTGCACCGCGGTGGTCAACGTCCGCTTGTTCCGGGCCACGGAGTCCGGCCTCGCGACCCTGCGGGTGCGCGCCTTCCGGCACGTGCACGACCTGTCCACCCTCTCCCAGGGATCCGAACGCCGCGGCGCGCTGGTCTCGCGCGTGACCAACGACGTCGACACCATCTCCATGTTCGTGCAGTGGGGCGGGATCATGCTCATGGTCTCCACGCTGCAGCTCGCGGTGGCGACCGTGCTGATGGCCGTCTACTCACCCGTCCTGACGGTGGTCGTGTGGGTGTGCTTCGTCCCGCTGTTCCTGGTCATCCGCTTCGCCCAGAAGGCGGTGGGCCGCCGGTTCACGCTGGTCCGCGAGAAGGTCGGTGCTCTGCTCGGGGCTGTCTCGGAGGCCGTGGTCGGCGCCGAGACGGTGCGGGCCTACGGGGTGGCGGCCCGCACGGGTCGACGCATCGACGGTGCGGTCGAGGACGCGCGACGTGCCCAGGGGCGCGCGATGACGCTGGTGGGGATGGTCTTCTCCTCCGGGACGTTCCTCGCCAACCTGGTCCTCTCGGTGGTCGTGGTGGTCGGTTCCTACCTCGGCATCGGCGGGGGCCTGACGGCGGGTGAGCTGATCGCCTTCCTGTTCCTGGTCCAGCTGTTCACCGGTCCGGTCCAGATGGCCACCGAGATCCTCAACGAGCTGCAGAACGCGGTGGCCGGGTGGCGTCGCGTCCTGGCCGTCGTCGAGACCCCGCTCGACGTCACCGACGCGGCGGACGACGGCGCCGACGACGAGGTCAGCCCGCGCGGGGACGCGCAGGTCACGCTGCGCGGCATCCGGTACCGGTACCCGGACGGTCCCGAGGTGCTGCACGGCGTGGACCTCGAGCTGCCGGTCCGCACCAAGGTCGCCGTCGTGGGCCAGACCGGCTCGGGCAAGACGACGATCGCCAAGCTCGTCGCACGCCTCATGGATCCCACCGAGGGCCGGGTCGAGCTGGACGGGACGGACCTGCGCGAGATCCCGCTGGCACGGCTGCGCGAGCGGGTCGTGCTCGTGCCCCAGGAGGGGTTCCTCTTCGACGGGACCGTCCTGACCAACGCGGCCTACGGTCTGCGCGAGCTGCCCGCCGACCCGGAGTCGCCCGAGGTGCGGGCGCGGGTCGCGGCGGCGTTCGACGCGCTGGGGCTGGCCGACTGGGTCGCCGACCTGGCCGACGGGCTGGACACCGACGTGGGCCAGCGCGGCGAGGACCTCTCGGCCGGCGAGCGCCAGCTCGTCGCGGTCGCACGGGCCTATCTCGCCGCGCCGGACCTCCTCGTCCTGGACGAGGCGACCTCCGCCGTCGACCCCGCCACGGAGGTGCGGATCGCCCGGGCGCTGGACGCGCTGACGTCCGGGCGCTCCACGATCACGATCGCGCACCGGTTGTCGACGGCGGAGGCGAGCGACCTCGTGGTTGTGGTCGACGACGGTCACGTCGTCGAGGTCGGCCCGCACGCCGAGCTCGCGGCGGCCGGCGGCGTCTATGCGCGGATGCACGCGAGCTGGGTCGCCCAGACCCGCTGAGACGCACCGCGGGCACGACCGCACGCGTGGAAGGATGGCACCGTGCTGAACCAGACCACGCTCGAGCCTACCGTCGCCGACCGTCTCAAGAGGGACGACCACGGCCTGGTCGCCGCGATCGTCCAGCAGCACGACACCGGCGAGGTGCTGATGCTCGGCTGGATGGACGACGAGGCGCTCCGCCGCACCCTGTCCGAAGGGCGGGTGACGTTCTGGAGCCGCTCCCGCGCGGAGTACTGGCGCAAGGGCGACACGTCGGGTCACTTCCAGCACGTCCGGTCCGTCGCGATCGACTGCGACGGCGACGCCCTGCTCGTGCGTGTCGACCAGGTGGGCGCCGCGTGCCACACCGGCGCGCGCACCTGCTTCGAGGCCGGCGGCGAGCTGCCCGCTGTCGTCGGCTCCCGACCCGACGAGCCCCGCTCAGACGAACGCACCGACGACGACGAGGAGAACCGGTGACCACGCCCTCCACCACCACGCCCGCACCAGGACGAGCCGCCGCCCCGACGGCCGACGAGCTCGTCTGGGGTGCCACGTGGCCGGGCCTGGAGACGTTCCGCGACCTCGCCCGCGACCGGCGCGTGATCCCGGTGGTGCGGCGTGTCCTGGCCGACGACGTCACGCCGGTCGGGCTCTACCGCACCCTCGCGCAGGGACGGCCGGGGACGTTCGTGCTCGAGTCCGCCGAGGCGGGCGGGGCCTGGGCGCGTTGGTCCTTCGTCGGTGTCGAGTCGCGCGCCACGCTGCTGTCCGACGGCGGCCGGGCGCTCTGGCGGGGGGACGTCCCGGCGGGCGTCCCACGCGAGGGTGACGTGCTCGACGTCCTCGGTGCGGCACTCGAGGCGCTGCGCACCGAGCCGATCGACGGCCTGCCGCCCCTCACGGGCGGGTTCGTCGGGGCGATGGGCTGGGACATCGTGCGGCACTGGGAGCCGACCCTGCCCGCGACGGCGCCCGACGAGCTCGACGTGCCGGAGGTCGCGATGTCGCTGGCCACGGACATGGTCGCGATCGACCACCACTCGGGCGCGGTGTGGCTCGTGGCCAACGCCATCAACGGCGACGGCACGGACGAGCGGGTGGACGAGGCGCACGCGGACGCCGTCGAGCGGCTCGACGCCCTGGCGCGCCGGCTGGCAGCCTCGGCCCCCCCGGTGCGCACCGTGGTGGCGCCGGACGTCGCCGAGCCCGAGCTCGAGTTCCGGTCGACGCGCGAGGAGTTCGAGGACGCCGTCCGCGCGGGCCAGGAGGCGATCCGTGACGGCGAGGTCTTCCAGGTGGTGCTCTCCCAGCGCCTCGACCTCGACTGCCCGGCCGCCCCGCTGGACGTCTACCGGGCGCTGCGCACGATCAACCCGAGCCCGTACATGTACTACTTCCAGCTCCGCGACCACCGGGACCGCGACTTCGCCGTGGTGGGCTCGAGCCCGGAGACGCTCGTCAAGGTCGACGCGGAGCACGTGACCACCTACCCCATCGCGGGGTCGCGGCCGCGCGGTGCGACCGTCGAGGAGGACGTCGCCCTCGCCGACGAGCTGATCGCCGACCCCAAAGAACGGGCCGAGCACCTCATGCTGGTCGACCTGTCCCGCAACGACCTGGTCAAGGTCTGCGAGCCGACGTCGGTCGAGGTGGTGGAGTTCATGTCCACCCGCCGCTTCAGCCACATCATGCACCTGTGCTCCACGGTGGTGGGCCGGCTCAGGCCGGGGGCGAGTGCGCTCGACACGTTGCGGGCGACCTTCCCGGCCGGCACCCTGTCCGGTGCGCCGAAGCCGCGGGCGATCGCCCTGATCGACGAGCTGGAGCCCGCCTCGCGCGGGATCTACGGCGGGACGTGCGGCTACCTGGACTTCGGCGGCAACATGGACATGGCCATCGCCATCCGGACCGCCTTCCTGCGGGACGGGCGCGCCTCGGTGCAGGCCGGCGGCGGGATCGTCGCGGACTCCGTGCCCGCGCTGGAGTACGCCGAGTCCCGGAACAAGGCGGCCGCGGCGGTCCGGGCCGTCCAGCTCGCCGCGCGGTTCGCCGACCTGGGGGGCGCATGAGTCTCGCGATCCGCTCGAGGTCTCGCGCCGTCGTGGTCCTGCTGGCGCTCGGCGGGGCGGCCTTCGCGGTGTCCGCACCGGTGTGGTTGCGCACCACGGTCGCGACGGCGCTCGAACCCGAGGTCGTGGTCGAGGTGGCCGGCACGACGGCGGCTCCGGCGGTGAGCGCGGCCGCGTTCGTCGTCCTGGCCGGCGCCCTCGCGTCGACGCTGGCGGGGCGGGTGGCGCGATGGGTCGCGCTCGCGGCGGTCGGCCTGGCGGGTGTGACGGTCGTGGTCGGTGCGGCAGCCGTGCTCCGGGACGTGCGGGCGCCGGCGGTGTCGGCCGCCGCGGACGCCGCGGGTGTGACGACGCTCACCTCGCCCGTCGAGGTGACGCCGTGGCCGTGGTCGGCGCTGGTGGTCGGTGGTGCGGTCGTGGTCGCGGCCGCGCTCGCCGCGCTGGGCACGTCCTCGTGGTCAGGCGGCGGCAGCCGGCACGAGCGGCCCCCGGCCGGCCGGGGGGTCGCCGCAGGGCCGGTGGACGGGGATCCCGACGCGCAGGCCGACTGGGACGCCCTCTCGCGGGGCACCGACCCGTCCGCCGACCGGTAGTCTGACCCTCAGCACCACGCGACGAAAGGTATGCCCGCCCATGACCGACAACAGCCCCGCCGAGCCGATGTACCTGCCGACGGCGGTCCCGCCCACCAACCACGGCCACACCGTCGCGGCCTGGACCGCCATGATCGGCATCATCGCCGGTGCGCTCGTGTCGGCGGTCGGTTGCCTGCCGGGCGTGCCCTTCCTGCTGTTCTGGGCCGGCCTCGTGATCGTCGCGGCCTCCTGCGTGGCCGGGGTGGTCCTGCGCAACATGGGTTACGGCCAGGCCAAGGACGGCGTCGAGCCGAGGCGCGCACCGACGTCGCGCTGAAGCGTCCCGCCCGCGCGAGGAGCAGCTGGGATGGCGCCCGTATCTCGACCGGAGGTGCGGGCGCCGTCGTGTCCGAGCCTGCGGCGCCGACGTCACGGAGCCATAACGATGTGGGTGGGGCCGCGGGGTGAACCGCGTGGGCGTGGTGGCGTGCCCGTCTCGTACCTCGGGCGGTGGTCGGCCCGCGGGTGTGGCGGGCCTACCATGGCAGCAACACGACCGAGGGAGGGGAGAGCATGACTGTCCTGGAGGACATCGTCGCGGGTGCCCGCGAGGATCTTGCCGTGCGGCAGGCCCGTACCTCGCTCGACGAGCTCAAGGAACGCGCCGCCAAGGTGCCGGGTGCCCTCGAGTGCTGCAGCCGGCTGCTGTCCGAGGACAAGGTCGCCGTCATCGCCGAGGTGAAGCGTTCGAGCCCGAGCAAGGGTGCTCTCGCTGACATCTCCGACCCGGCCGCGCTGGCGGTCGAGTACGCGGCGGGCGGCGCCAGCGTCATCTCGGTGCTGACCGAGCAGCGGCGTTTCGGCGGCAGCCTCGCCGACCTCGACGCGGTGCGGGCACGGGTCGACGTGCCGGTGCTGCGCAAGGACTTCGTGGTGACTCCGTACCAGGTGTGGGAGGCACGGGCGCACGGCGCCGACGTTGTCCTGCTCATCGTCGCAGCGCTTGAGCAGACGGTCCTGACGTCGCTCGTGGAGCGCGTGCACTCGCTCGGCATGACGGCACTCGTCGAGGCGCACACCGAGGACGAGGTGCGGCGTGCGCTGGACGCCGGCGCCCGCGTCGTGGGCGTCAACGCCCGGGACCTCAAGACGCTCGAGGTCGACCGGGACACGTTCGCGCGGCTGGCCCCGCTGATCCCCGACGACGTCGTCCGCATCGCGGAGTCCGGCGTGCGGGGTCCGCACGACGTCATGGACTATGCCCGTGCAGGAGCGCACGCCGTGCTCGTCGGCGAGGCCCTCGTCACCGACGGTGAGCCGCGCCGCTCGGTCGCCGACCTCGTGGCGGCGGGGCAGCACCCTGCGCTCTGGTCGGTACGGCCCGCAGCACAGCCTTGAGCCGTGGCCCGAGCCGCTGTACCGATCTGACACCCCGACGCCACGAAGGAGCGCCTGTGCCTGAGCAGCCCGAGCAGCCCGTGCGAGACGCGCTGACCGAGACACTGGCCCATCAGGTCACCGAGAAGCTCGCCGACGTCCAGGGCCCGTACTTCGGGCAGTTCGGCGGCAGGTACGTCCCCGAGGCGCTGATCGCCGCGCTCGACGAGCTGGAGACGGAGTTCCGCAAGGCTCAGGGGGACCCGGGGTTCGCCGCCGAGCTGTCCCAGCTGCACCGCGACTACACCGGGCGCCCGTCGCCGCTGACCGAGGTGCCGCGGTTCGCGGCGCACGTCGCCGGGCCGGACGCCGACGGGGAAGCACCTGTGCGGGTGTTCCTCAAGCGCGAGGACCTCAACCACACCGGCTCCCACAAGATCAACAACGTGCTCGGGCAGGCGCTGCTCGTCAAGCGCATGGGCAAGTCGCGGGTCATCGCGGAGACGGGGGCCGGCCAGCACGGTGTCGCCACCGCGACGGCGGCCGCGCTCCTCGGCCTCGAGTGCGTCGTCTACATGGGCGAGGAGGACACGCGGCGCCAGGCGCTCAACGTCGCGCGCATGGAGCTCCTCGGTGCGACCGTCGTCCCCGTGACGATCGGGACGCGCACCCTGAAGGACGCCATCAACGAGGCGCTGCGGGACTGGGTCACCAACGTGGACCACACCCACTACCTGCTCGGCACCGTGACGGGACCGCACCCGTTCCCGGAGATGGTCCGCGAGTTCCACCGGATCATCGGCGAGGAGGCGCGCGAGCAGGTCCTCGAGCGCGTCGGCCGCCTGCCCGACGTCGTCGCGGCGTGCGTGGGCGGCGGCTCGAACGCCCTCGGCCTGTTCAACGCGTTCCTGGACGACGACGGCGTGGCGCTCTACGGGTTCGAGGCCGGGGGAGAGGGCATCGAGTCCGGCCGCCATGCGGCGCGGTTCTCCGGTGGCGCCCCCGGAGTGCTGCACGGCGCGCGGTCCTACCTGCTCCAGGACGACGACGGGCAGACCCGCCCGAGCCACTCCATCTCGGCAGGGTTGGACTACCCGAGCGTCGGGCCCGCGCACTCGTGGCTGCACGACATCGGCCGCGCCACGTACGAGCCGGTGACGGACGCGGAGGCGATGGAGGCCTTCCAGCTCCTGTGCCGCACGGAGGGGATCATCCCGGCGATCGAGTCGGCGCACGCTCTGGCGGGCGCCCTGCGGGTCGGCCGTCGGCTCGCCGAGGCGGGCAGGTCGGACCAGGTGCTGCTCGTCAACCTCTCGGGCCGGGGCGACAAGGACGTGGCCACCGCTGCCCGATGGTTCGGGCTGCTGGAAGACGACGCGGCGGAGGGCGACCAGTGAGCATCGTGACGACATCGAGGACCGCAACGAGGCTGGACGAGCTCGCCGACGCGGGGCGCGGCGCCCTCGTCGGCTACCTTCCGGTCGGGTTCCCGGACGTCGCCCGTTCCGTCGAGGCGGTCACGACGATGGTCGACGCCGGGGTGGACGTCGTGGAGATCGGCGTGCCGTACACGGACCCGGTGATGGACGGGCCGGTCATCCAGCGGGCCGCCGAGGCTGCGCTGGCCGGCGGCGCCCGGCTGCGCGACGTGCTCACGGTCGTCGAGGCCGTCGCCGAGCACTCGGGCGGCAGCGTGCCGACGCTGGTGATGTCGTACTACAACCCCGTGCTGCGGTACGGGGTCGAGGCCTTCGCCCGGGACCTCGCCGCGGCGGGCGGTGCCGGGATGATCACCCCGGACCTCATCCCGGACGAGGCTGCGGAGTGGGTCGAGGCCGCCGACGCCCACGAGCTGGACAAGGTCTACCTGGTCGCACCGAGCTCGACGCCCGAGCGGCTGCGCCTGACGGCAGGGGCGTCCCGCGGCTTCGTCTACGCGGCCTCCACGATGGGTGTCACGGGCACACGGGAGTCCGTCGGGCAGCGTGCCGAGGAGCTGGTGGCCGCGACCCGGGCCGCCGGCGCCCGCCACGTGTGCGTGGGGCTCGGCGTCTCGACGGGCGACCAGTCGGCCGAGGTCGGCCGGTACGCCGACGGCGTCATCGTCGGCTCGGCCCTGGTCCGCACCCTGCTGACCGACGAGCCGTGGGCAGACCGTCTGGACGCCCTCGGTAAGGTGACCGGCGAGCTCGCGGCCGGAGTCGCGCGCGCCCGCACCACCGAAGGAGCCTCGTGACCGTCATCGGCCAGCTCGCGGCCTCGATCCCGAGCCCGGACCAGCACACGTGGCATCTCGGGCCCGTGCCGATCCGGGCGTACGCGCTGGCGATCCTCGCGGGCATCGTCGTCGCGGCCTGGCTGACCATGCGCCGGTGGAAGGCCCGCGGCGGCGACCCGGACGACGTCCTGGAGATCGCCTTCTGGGCCGTCCCGTTCGGGATCGTCGGCGGGCGGCTCTACCACGTGTTCTCCACGCCCGACCCGTACTGGGGAGAGAACGGCGACCCGGTCAGCGCGCTGTACATCTGGGAGGGCGGGCTCGGCATCTGGGGGGCCGTCGCGCTCGGCGCCGTCGGCGCCTGGATCGGCTGCCGGCGGCTGGGTGTGCGGCTGTCGACCTTCGCCGACGCCCTCGCGCCGGGCCTGCTGATCGCCCAGGCGATCGGACGCCTCGGCAACTGGTTCAACCAGGAGCTCTTCGGCGCGCCGACGGAGCTGCCCTGGGGGCTCGAGATCGACGTGGCCTATCTGCCCGTCGATCCGGCCACCGGTCTGCAGTACGCCGAGGGAACTCTGTTCCATCCCACGTTCCTGTACGAGATGCTGTGGAACCTGGCGGCCGCCGCTCTTCTCATCTGGCTCGACCGCCGGTACAGGCTCGGTCATGGGAGGGTATTCTGGGCTTACGTCGCGATCTACACCCTGGGAAGGGTGTGGATCGAGATGCTCCGCATCGACACCGCCGAGGTGGTGCTCGGGATGCGGCTGAACGTCTGGACCTCGCTCGTCGTGGGCCTCGGTGCCCTCGTCGCGTTCGTCGTCGTCGGCCGGTTGCATCCCGGTCGCGAGGACGGTGTCTCGCTGCCGGGCTCCTCCGAGGACCCGGCCGCACACGAGACCGACGGTGACCTCGGAGGCACGGCCGAGGCCGCTGCCGACGAGGACACCGACACGACCGACACGGAAGCGTCGGCCGCCGGACCTGACCAGGGTCCGGCACCGCGCGCCTGAGGCAGCGCCGACCGGGTCACCCACCCGGGGAGCGTCGCCTGGCATGTCCGACGGGCCGACGACGTCCCGAACACCTTTGAAGCAGACGCGCCCGCGTGCGGGCGCACAGGAGGACGGTGTTGATGACCACGCCGCAGCACTGGGTCGCGCCACCCGAGGCGCAGGGCCTTTACGACCCCGCGACGGAGCACGACGCGTGCGGTGTCGCGTTCGTCGCGACCCTGCGCGGGACGCCGGGACGCGACATCGTCGACGCCGGCCTCACCGCGTTGCTCAACCTCGACCACCGCGGTGCGGTGGGCGCCGAGGAGAACAGCGGTGACGGAGCCGGGATCCTCACCCAGATCCCCGACGCCTTCGTCCGGGACGTCGTGGCCGTCGAGCTGCCGCCGGCCGGCCGCTACGCCATCGGCATGGCGTTCCTTCCGCAGGACCAGGCGGAGGCGGACGCCGTCGCGCGCCGCTTCGAGGCCATCGCCGTCGAGGAGAAGCTCGACGTGCTCGCCTGGCGCGACGTGCCCGTGACCGCGGACCTCGTGGGACCGACCGCCCGGGCGTCGATGCCGACCTTCCGTCAGGTCCTCGTCGCCGACCCTGCGCGCGAGCTGGCCGGGATCGAGCTGGACCGGCGGGCGTACCGGTTGCGCAAGCGGTCCGAGAACGAGCTGGGCCTGTTCCTGGCGTCGCTGTCCGCTCGCACCGTGACGTACAAGGGCATGCTGACCACGTCGCAGCTCGAGCCCTTCTTCCCCGACCTCTCCGACCCGCGGTACGCGTCCGAGATCGCGCTGGTCCACTCCCGCTTCTCCACGAACACGTTCCCCTCGTGGCCGTTGGCCCAGCCGTTCCGCATGATCGCGCACAACGGTGAGATCAACACCGTGCGCGGCAACCGGAACTGGATGGCGGCGCGGGAGGGCACCCTCGCCAGCGAGGCCCTCGGCGACCTGAAGCCGCTCCTGCCGGTCTGCACTCCCGGTGCCAGCGACTCGGCCAGCTTCGACGAGGTCCTCGAGCTGCTGCACCTGTCCGGCCGCTCGCTGCCGCACTCCGTGCTGATGATGATCCCGGAGGCGTGGGAGAACCACGCGGAGATGGACCCGGCGCGCCGGGCGTTCTACCAGTACCACGCCAACCTCATCGAGCCGTGGGACGGACCGGCCTGCCTGACGTTCACCGACGGCACGCTGATCGGGGCAGTGCTCGACCGCAACGGGCTGCGTCCGGGCCGCTACTGGGTCACCGAGGACGGTTTGGTGGTGCTCGGCTCGGAGGCCGGTGTGCTGGACATCGACCCGGCGACGGTCGTCCGCAAGGGCCGGCTCGAGCCCGGCCGCATGTTCCTGGTCGACACCGACCAGGGCAGGATCGTCGAGGACGACGAGGTCAAGTCCCAGCTGGCCGCGCAGCGGCCCTACGCCCAGTGGGTGGCCGAGCACACGATCACACTGGACTCGCTGCCCGAGCGCGAGCACGTCGCTCACTCGCCCGCCTCGGTGCAGCGTCGCCAGCGTGCCTTCGGCTACACGGCCGAGGAGCTGAAGATCATCCTGACGCCGATGGCCGGCACGGGCACCGAACCGTTGGGCGCCATGGGGTCGGACACCCCCGTGGCCGTGCTCTCGAAGCGCCCGCGCCTGCTGTTCGACTACTTCACCCAGATGTTCGCCCAGGTGACCAACCCGCCGCTGGACTCCATCCGGGAGGAGCTGGTCACGGCGATCGACTCCACCATCGGGCCGGAGCCCAATCTGCTGGACGGCTCGTCGGTGCACGCCCGCAAGCTCGACCTGCCGTTCCCGGTGCTGGACAACGACGAGCTGGCCAAGATCGTCCGGATCGACCGCGACCCCCGCCTGGAGGGTGAGTTCCGGGCAGCCATCGTGCGTGGCCTCTACGAGGTCTCCGGCGGCGGCGCGGCACTCCAGGCGCGGCTCGACGAGATCTTCGCGGAGATCGACGCCCAGATCGAAGCCGGGGTGACGCACGTGGTGCTGTCCGACCGCGACTCGGACGCCGAGCGGGCACCGATCCCGTCGCTGCTGCTCACCAGCGCCGTGCACCACCACCTGCTGCGCCGGCACACCCGGACCCGGATCTCGCTGGTCGTGGAGGCGGGCGACGTGCGAGAGGTCCACCACGTCGCGCTGCTCATCGGCTACGGGGCGGCCGCGGTCAACCCCTACCTCGCCATGGAGACCGTCGAGGACCTCGCCCTGCGCGGCTATCTCGACGTGGGCCCGGAGCAGGCCGTGCGCAACCTCATCAGGGCGCTGGGCAAGGGCGTGCTCAAGGTCATGTCCAAGATGGGCATCTCGACGATCATGTCGTACCGCGGCGCGCAGGTCTTCGAGGCCATCGGACTGTCCCAGGAGCTCGTCGACGACTACTTCACCGGCACCACGAGCCGGCTGGGCGGGATCGGCCTCGACGTGATCGCCGCGGAGACCGCGGCTCGCCACACCGAGGCCTACCCGGCGTCCGGGAACCACACGCCGCACGAACGTCTCACCACGGGCGGCGAGTACCAGTGGCGCCGTGACGGCGAGGAGCACCTGTTCGACCCCGAGACGGTGTTCCGGCTGCAGCACGCCACCCGCACCGGCCGCATGGAGATCTTCCGGAAGTACACCCGGCGGGTCGACGAGCAGTCCGAGCGCCTGATGACCCTGCGTGGTCTGCTCCGCTTCGACCCGGACCGCGAACCGATCCCTCTCGACGAGGTCGAGCCGGTCAGCGAGATCGTCAAGCGGTTCAACACGGGTGCGATGTCGTACGGCGCGATCTCCCAGGAGATGCACGAGACGCTCGCGGTCGCGATGAACGAGCTCGAGGGCCGGTCGAACTCGGGCGAGGGTGGCGAGGACTCCGAGCGCCTCTACGACCCGCGCCGCCGGTCGCGCGTGAAGCAGATCGCCTCGGGCCGCTTCGGCGTGACGAGCGAGTACCTCACGCAGGCCGACGACATCCAGCTCAAGCTCGCGCAGGGCGCCAAGCCCGGCGAGGGCGGGCAGCTGCCGGGACCCAAGGTCTACCCGTGGGTGGCCCGGACACGGCACTCCACGCCCGGGGTCGGGCTGATCTCGCCCCCGCCGCACCACGACATCTACTCCATCGAGGACCTCGCCCAGCTGATCCACGACGCGAAGAACGCGAACCCCAGCGCGCGGGTCCACGTCAAGCTCGTCTCGGAGTTCGGCGTGGGCACGGTCGCGACGGGCGTGTCCAAGGCGCACGCCGACGTCGTCCTCATCTCGGGGCACGACGGCGGCACGGGCGCCAGCCCGCTGACCTCGCTCAAGCACGCGGGCACCCCGTGGGAGATCGGTCTCGCCGAGACCCAGCAGACGCTGGTGCTCAACAACCTGCGCGACCGGATCACCGTGCAGGTCGACGGTCAGATGAAGACCGGCCGTGACGTCGTCGTCGCCGCGCTGCTCGGCGCCGAGGAGTTCGGCTTCGCCACCGCGCCGATGGTGGTCTCGGGCTGCATCATGATGCGCGTGTGCCACCTGGACACCTGTCCGGTCGGCGTGGCCACGCAGAACCCGGAGCTGCGTCGCCGGTTCACCGGGAAACCCGAGTTCGTCGTCAACTTCTTCGAGTTCATCGCGACCGAGGTGCGTGAGCACCTCGCCTCGCTGGGCTACCGGTCCGTCGAGGAGGCGGTCGGTCAGGTCCAGACGCTCGACACGCGCAAGGCGGTCGACCACTGGAAGGCCTCGGGTCTCGACCTGGCTCCGGTGCTGGAGCGCGTCGAGCACCCGGCAGGGTCGGCCCTGCACCGCACCCGCGAGCAGGACCACGGCCTCGACAGGGCGCTGGACCGGCAGCTCATCGCGCAGGCACGGGCCGCGCTGGAGGACGCCCAGCCGGTCCGCATCGAGGTCCCGGTGCGCAACGTCAACCGGACGGTCGGCACGATGCTCGGCCACGAGGTCACCAAGCGGTACCGCGGTGAGGGACTGCCCGACGACACGATCGACGTGACCCTGACGGGCTCCGCGGGGCAGTCGTTCGGTGCGTTCGTCCCGCGCGGGGTGACGCTGCGGCTCTTCGGCGACGCCAACGACTACGTCGGCAAGGGTCTCTCCGGCGGACGGATCGTGGTGCGGCCCGACCGTGCGGCCGTGCTCGACGGGGCGGCGAACGTCATCGCCGGCAACGTGATCGGCTACGGCGCGACGAGCGGCGAGGTGCTGCTCCGAGGCCGGGTCGGCGAGCGGTTCGGCGTCCGCAACTCCGGCGCGACCCTGGTCGTCGAGGGTGTGGGCGACCATGGTTGCGAGTACATGACCGGCGGAGAGGTCGTGGTGCTCGGCCCGACCGGCCGCAACTTCGGCGCGGGGATGTCCGGGGGTGTGGCCTACGTGCTGAACCTGCGTGACGTCGCGATGAACCCGGCGGCGGTCGCGGCCGGCGAGCTGGTCGTCGGGCCGCTCGAGGACGACGACTGGGCGCGGGTGCAGGAGCTGCTGGCGAAGCATCACGAGGAGACCGGCTCGCCCGTCGCGGCCGAGCTGCTCGCGGACGAGGCCACGCGCGGACGCTTCTCGCGGGTCCTCCCGCCCGCCTGGGCGAACGTCCGCACCGCGTTGGCCGAGGCGGAGTCCGCCGGGACGCCGCTGGGCGAGGGCGACGACTTCGACCCCTCCCTCTGGGAGCACATCATGGAGGTGGCACGTGGCTGACCCGCGCGGATTCCTGAAGGTTCGAGAGCGTGAGCTCCCGCCGAACCGCCCTGTCGAGGTACGCCTGCGTGACTGGAAGGACGTGCACGAGCACCGGAAGGAAGGTGAGCCGCTCCTCGGTGGTCGGTTGTCCGAGCAGGCCGGCCGCTGCATGGACTGCGGCATACCGTTCTGCCACCAGGGGTGCCCGCTCGGAAACCTGATCCCCGAGTGGAACGACCTCGTGCGGCAGGACCAGTGGGCGGACGCGATCGAGCGGCTGCACGCCACGAACAACTTCCCGGAGTTCACGGGGCGCGTGTGCCCCGCTCCGTGCGAGACGAGCTGTGTGCTGGGCATCAACCAGCCGGCCGTGACCATCAAGAACATCGAGGTCTCGATCATCGACGAGGCCTTCGAGCGCGGGCTGGTGCACCCCCAGGTGCCTCAGCGGCTCACCGGTTCGACGGTCGCCGTCGTGGGCTCCGGCCCCGCCGGTCTGGCCGTCGCGCAGCAGCTGACCCGTGCCGGACACACCGTCGTCGTCTACGAGCGCGACGACGCGATCGGCGGCCTGCTCCGCTACGGCATCCCCGACTTCAAGCTCGAGAAGACGCACATCGACCGTCGGCTCGCCCAGATGGAGGCGGAGGGCACCCGGTTCCGCGCCGGTGTGGAGATCGGCAGGGACATCACGTGGGACGCCTTGCGTCGCCGCTTCGACGCGATCGTGGTGGCGACGGGCGCCACCGTGCCCCGCGAGCTGACGGTCCCGGGCAACGACCTGGCCGGGGTGCACCCGGCCATGGAGCTCCTCACGCCGTCGAACAAGGCCGTGGCAGGCCGGCCCGTCGAGGACGCACCCGACGCGCAGGGCAAGCACGTCGTCGTCATCGGCGGCGGCGACACCGGTTCGGACTGCGTCGGCACGTCGCTGCGGCAGGGTGCGGCAAGCGTGACGACGCTCGCGATCGGCAAGAAGCCGTCGACCGAGCGCCCGCCGCACCAGCCGTGGCCCACCGACCCGATCGTCTTCGAGGTCTCGACCTCGTACGAGGAGGGCGGTGAGCGGACGTTCCTCGCCTCGACCGTGAAGTTCCTCGGCGACGAGGACGGTGCGGTCCGGGCGCTGAGGGTCGCGGAGACGGAGTACCTGGCCGACGGACGTCGCGTGCCGAAGCCCGGCACCGAGCGCGACATCCCGGCGGACCTGGTCCTCGTCGCGATGGGCTTCACCGGTCCGGAGACGGACCTGCTGGTCGAGCAGACCGGCATCGAGACCACGAGCCGCGGCCTGGTGCGCCGCGGTGACGACTACGCGACCACACTGCCGGGCGTCTTCGTGGCCGGCGACGCCGGCCGCGGACAGTCGCTCATCGTGTGGGCGATCGCCGAGGGGCGGGCGGCCGCGGCCGCCGTGGACACGTTCCTCCAGGGGAGCACCGAGCTGCCGGCCCCGGTGGGCCCGCGCACCGTTGCCCTGAGAGAATGAGCACGAACCCGGGCGTCGTGTGGCGTCCGGGACGGCCCCGGTCGGTACCGGGGCAGTACGACGACGAGGCTGGAGACATGCGCAGAGCGAAGATCGTGTGCACCATCGGACCCGCGACAGCATCCCCGGAGAAGCTCCGGGAGCTGGTGGACGCGGGTATGGACGTGGCCCGGATCAACCGGAGCCACGGCGAGCAGTCGGAGCACGAGGCCGTCTATCACGGTGTGCGCGCGGCGGCGAAGGACGCGGGGCGCAACGTCGCCGTCCTGGTCGACCTGCAAGGCCCCAAGATCCGGCTGGGCCGGTTCGGTGGCGACGAGAAGCACTTCCTGAACGAGGGCGACACGCTCACCATCACGACCGAGGACGTCGTGGGCACCCGGGAGCTGGTCTCCACCACGCACAAGGGGCTCCCGCAGGACGCCCGGGTGGGCGACCCGATCCTCATCGACGACGGCAAGGTGCGCGTGCGCGTCACCGCGGTGGAGGGCCCTCGAGTGGTCACCACGGTCGAGGTGCCGGGTCCGGTGTCGAACAACAAGGGGCTCAACCTGCCCGGCGTCGCGGTCTCGGTCCCGGCCCTGAGCGAGAAGGACACCGACGACCTGCGGTGGGCGCTGCGCATGGGCGCGGACATCATCGCGCTGTCGTTCGTGCGCAACGCCGCGGACTACGAGGACGTCCGCAAGATCATGGACGCCGAGGGACGCGTGGTCCCGGTGGTCGCGAAGATCGAGAAGCCGCAGGCGGTGGACAACCTCGAGGAGGTCATCGCGGCGTTCGACGGCTTCATGGTGGCCCGCGGTGACCTGGCGGTCGAGATGCCGCTGGAGCAGGTACCGCTGGTCCAGAAGCGCATCGTGGAGCTGGCACGCCAGAACGCGAAGCCGGTCATCGTGGCGACGCAGGTGCTGGAGTCGATGACCACGAGCCCGCGCCCGACGCGTGCCGAGGCATCCGACTGCGCCAACGCCGTGCTGGACGGCGCCGACGCGGTCATGCTCTCGGGCGAGACGTCCGTGGGCGACTACCCGATCCTCACGGTGCAGACGATGGCCTCGATCATCGAGGCCACCGAGGAGATGGGGCGCGAGCGCATCGCCCCGCTCGGCTCCGCGCCGCACACCCGGGGCGGGATCATCACGCGCGCTGCCGCGGAGATCGGCAACTCGCTGGGGGTCAAGTACCTGGTGACGTTCACGCAGTCCGGTGACTCGGCCAAGCGGATGTCGCGCCTGCGCTCGGGCATCCCGCTGCTGGCCTTCACCCCCGAGGAGTCGGTGCGCAACGTCCTGGCGCTGACCTGGGGCACGACCACGTACGCGGTGCCGGAGGTCGGTTCGGTGGACGCGATGGTCGGTCAGGTGGACCAGACGCTGCAGGCCAACGGTCTGGCCGAGGTGGGCGACCGCGTCGTCATCGTCTCGGGTGCACCGGTGGGCGTGCCGGGAACGACGAACTCGATCCTCGTGCACAAGGTGGGTACCCACGGTGACGGTGGCGCCGTCGCCGAGTGACCCCACGGCTGTGACCAACGGCACCGGGAGACCGGTGCCGTGAGGACGACGAGAGCCCGGACCGCTCCTGCGGTCCGGGCTCTCGTGCTGCGTGCCCCGAGCGGGATTCGAACCCGCACTGGATCGGGTTTGAGCCGATTGCCTCTGCCGGTTGGGCTACCGGGGCGCGGTCGGCAGCGGCCTTATCGAACCACACGGGCACGCCCGGTGCCCAACCGGCCGCGACCGGGTAGGGTGCGCACGGTCACACCGCGGTGGGTGTGGTGAAAGCACACGGCTGGTGCTCGCGGGGTCTACGATGGTCCCTGTGACCGACGAGAAGCTGCCGCTCGACCTGCCCCCGCTGATCGACGCCGAGCCGGAGGCGTCGCCTCCCGAGCCCCCGGCGAAGCCTTCGCGGCGAGCCGTCGTCGCCGAGGACGAGGCGCTGATCCGCATGGACGTCGTCGAGACGCTGCGCGAGGCTGGCTTCGACGTCGTCGGTGAGGCCGGGGACGGCGAGACGGCTGTCAACCTGGCCACCGAGCTCAAGCCCGACGTCGTCGTCATGGACGTCAAGATGCCGGAGCTGGACGGAATCTCCGCGGCCGAGCGGATCGGCAAGGCGCACGCCGCCCCCGTCGTGCTGCTCACCGCGTTCTCCCAGACGGAGCTCGTCGAGCGCGCCCGCGACGCCGGCGCGATGGCCTACGTGGTCAAGCCGTTCACGCCGGCGGATCTGCTGCCCGCGGTGGAGATCGCGATCTCCCGCTACCAGCAGATCGGCGCGCTGGAGTCCGAGGTGGCGGACCTCCAGGAGCGTTTCGAGACCCGCAAGCGTGTGGACCGCGCCAAAGGCCTGCTCATGACGAAGATGGGCCTGAGCGAGCCGGAGTCGTTCCGCTGGATCCAGAAGACCTCCATGGACCGCCGCCTGACCATGCGCGAGGTCGCGGACGCGGTCATCGACCAGGTGGGCGCCTGAGACACGTTGTGCGACTCCCTGGTGACGGCTATGGTCACCAGGGAGTCGTGATCTTTTCGTGACCTTTGCGCAGCGAGGGGAACGTACGAAGTGTCGGAGGGAGTGTCGATGCGTGCAGCGGTCGCAGTTCGGCCCGCGACGGAGGACGATCTGCTGGAGGTCGCCGAGCTGGCGGCGAGCGTCGCCCCGGACGGTACGACCACAGCCGCCGCCGACCCCGGCCGGCTGTGCGAGCACCTCAGCGTCCTCCTGGCCGCCGGGGGAGAGGTGCTGGTGGCGGTCGAGGACGACGCCGTCGTGGGGTTCCTCCTGGTCCGTGTGCTCGGCCCGCGCTTCTACGCGCTGACGCCGAGCCTGTACATCGACGCTATCCTCGTCGCCCCCCGGACCCGGCGGCACGGTGTCGGTCGGTCGCTGCTCGTCGCGGCCCTCGACCTGGCCGCCCGCGCCGGCGCCGAGAACATCTACTGCGCGCCCGCGCCCGGTGCCCGGGAGATGCACAGGTTCCTCGCCCGTCTCGGGTTCGCCCCGGCGGCCGGCCACCGTGTCGTCGCGGTGCCGGTCTTGGAGCGCCGCCTGGCCCAGGGAGCGTCGCCGGGCGCGACCGTCGTGCGTCGCCGTGACGGCGGCCGCCGGCGCCGGGACGCGACGCGCGCGGCCATCGAGGACCTGGTGGCCAGGCGCCGACGCGCCCGCGAGGCGGGACTTCCCACCGGTCCCGTGGACCTGCGCGCCTTCCAGGTCGAGCACGCCGCGGCCGAGGCCGCCCGCCAGGCCGGACCGGCCGCCGAGCAGGCGTCCCACGTCTCCTGACGGGTCGCCCGCCGCGGCACGGCCGGACGCGCCGGTCTAGACCGTGCCGAGCAGCATGCAGGTGAGCCGCGCCGTCGCGACCCGCCGTCCGTCGTCGTCGGTGATGACGACCTCGTAGGAGGCGGTCGACCGTCCGAGGTGCGACGCCGTGGCGACACCGTGCACCTGACCGCCGCGCACGCCTCGATGGTGCGTGACGTTGAGCTCGAGGCCGACCGCCGCACGACCCGTGCCGGCATGGCTCTGCGCGGCCACCGAGCCGAGCGTCTCGGCGAGCGACGCTGTCGCACCGCCGTGCAGGAGCCCGGCCGGCTGGGTGTTCCCCGCCACCGGCATGGTGCCCCGCGCCGTCGCCGCGGTCACCTCGGTCAGGACGATGCCGGTGCGCTCGATGAGGGTGCCGGCGGCCGCCCGCTGCCAGGCGGCGGCATCCTGCGGGAAGGCGTCTGTGTCAGTCATGGAGGATAGGTTGGCACCCGTGACGACCTCAGCGCGAACCGGTGGCCGACTGCTCCTCATCGACGGCCACTCGATGGCCTACCGGGCGTTCTACGCCCTGCCCGACACGCTGGTGACCTCCAGCGGCCAGGTGACCAACGCCGTGTACGGCTTCTTCTCGATGCTCACCAACCTGCTGCGCGACGAGGAACCGACGCACGTCGCGGTCGCCTTCGACGCCGGCCGGGTGACGTTCCGCACGGAGAGGTTTGCCGAGTACAAGGGGAACCGTGACGCGACGCCCGAGGTCTTCCGGGGCCAGGTGCCGCTGATCAAGGAGGTCCTCGAGGCGCTGCGCGTCCCCGCGCTGGAGCGTGAGGGCATCGAGGCGGACGACATCCTCGCGACCCTCGCACGCCAGGGTGCGGAGGCCGGGCTCGAGGTCCTGATCTGTTCCGGCGACCGTGACGCGCTGCAGCTCGTGACCGACGGTGTCACGGTGCTCTACCCGAAGAAGGGCGTCTCGGAGCTCGCGCGGATGACCCCGACGGCGGTCGAGGAGAAGTACAAGGTCCGTCCCGAGCGCTATCCCGACCTGGCCGCTCTGGTGGGGGAGACGAGCGACAACCTGCCCGGTGTCCCCGGTGTGGGTCCCGGCGTCGCCGCCAAGTGGATCAACCAGTTCGGCGACCTCGACTCGCTGCTGGAACGCCAGGGCGAGGTGACCGGCAAGCGGGGGGAGGCGTTGCGTGAGCACGCCGTCCAGGTGCGCCTCAACCGAGAGCTCAACGCGTTGCTGACCGACGTCGCGCTGCCGCTGGCGATCGATGACCTCGCCGTCGTGGGCTTCGACCGCGAGGCGGTCCACAGCGTCTCCGACGCGTTGCAGTTCGGCGCGCTGCGCGACCGGCTGCTCGCGGTCGACCCCGCGGGCGGCGATCTCGAGGAGGTGGCCGCGCCCGGCGTCGCGGTCGCGGTGCACGAGGGCCCGTTCGCCGACTGGGTCGCGCGGCATCCCGGCAAGCTGCTGGGTCTGGACGTGACGGGGGTGGCCCGGCCCGCCCGAGCGGACGCGTGGCAGGTGGCCGTGGCGACGGGTGGCACCGACGGGACGGCGAGCGCGGTGGTCCTCGACCTGGCCGAGCTGGACACCGCCGACGAGCGCGCCCTCACAGGCTGGCTGGCTGACGAGTCGGCGCCCAAGGCGGTGCACGGGGCCAAGGCGGCCTGGCACATGCTCGCGGCGCGCGGGCTCGAGCTCGCCGGCGTGACGTGGGACACCGAGCTCGCTGCCTACCTCTGCTACCCGGACCAGCGCGGGTACGACCTGGCGGACCTGGTCGTCCGGCACCTGCACCGCGAGCTCGCGGTGGCGGACGACGCCGCGCAGGGAGCGCTCGACCTCGATCTCTCCGAGGGCTCCGGTC
Organism: Isoptericola sp. GX10416; assembly: GCF_056590155.1. Taxonomy (NCBI): domain Bacteria; kingdom Bacillati; phylum Actinomycetota; class Actinomycetes; order Micrococcales; family Promicromonosporaceae; genus Isoptericola; species Isoptericola sp. GX10416. Next base: position 68,443 of record NZ_JBWPVO010000001.1, read on the forward strand.
CGGGAAGCGAGGCTGCGGCCCGCGCGGTCGCCGTCGTGGATCTTGCGGGCGCACTCGCCGACGGGCTCGACGACCGGGGGGCGCGCAGCCTCCTGCACGACGTCGAGATGCCTCTGGCCGGCGTGCTGGCGCGGATGGAGGACACGGGGATCGCCGCGGACACGACGTTCCTCACCGAGCTCGAGCAGCACTTCGCCGACGCCGTCGCACGATCAGCCGCGGAGGCGTACGACGTCATCGGCCGCGAGGTGAACCTGGGCAGCCCGAAGCAGCTCCAAGAGGTCCTGTTCGACCAGCTGGGCATGCCGCGGACGAAGAAGATCAAGACCGGGTACACCACGGACGCCGCGTCCCTGCAAGACCTCTTCACCAAGACCGAGCACCCGTTCCTGGCGCATCTGCTGGCCCACCGGGACGCGGCGAAGCTGCGGACCACCGTGGAGGGCCTGCTCAAGTCGGTGCAGCCGGACGGGCGGATCCACACCACGTTCCAGCAGACGATCGCCGCGACCGGCCGGCTGAGCTCGATGGACCCGAACCTGCAGAACATCCCGATCCGTACGGAGTCGGGCCGGCGGATCCGTCGGGCCTTTCGGGTCGGTGAGGGGCAGGAGGTCCTCCTCACCGCTGACTACAGCCAGATCGAGATGCGGATCATGGCGCACCTGTCGGGCGACGAAGGGTTGATCGCCGCGTTCCGCTCGGGCGAGGACCTGCACCGTTACGTGGGCTCGCGCGTCTTCGACGTCGAGCCGGCCGACGTCACCGCCGAGATGCGCGCGAAGGTCAAGGCGATGAGCTACGGCCTGGCGTACGGGCTGAGCGCGTTCGGTCTGTCCCAGCAGCTCAGCATCGCCACGGGTGAGGCGCAAGGACTGATGGACGACTACTTCACCCGCTTCGGGGGCGTGCGCGACTACCTGGCGGGGATCGTGGAGGAGGCTCGTGCCACGGGATACACCGCGACGATCCTGGGCCGGCGTCGATACCTCCCGGACCTGACGAGCGACAACCGGCAGCGACGGCAGATGGCGGAGCGGATGGCCCTGAACGCGCCGATCCAAGGCAGCGCGGCCGACATCATCAAGCTCGCCATGCTCGGGGTGCAGCGCGAGCTCGACGAGCGCGACCTGCGGTCGAGGCTGCTGCTGCAGGTGCACGACGAGCTGGTGGTCGAGGTCGCGCCGGGCGAGCGTGACACCGTCGAGGACGTCCTGCGGTCGAGGATGGGGGCCGCCTACTCGTTGGACGTGCCGCTCGACGTCTCGGTCGGGGCGGGTGAGACCTGGCACGACGCCGGGCACTGACGGGCCACGGCCGCGCAGGTCAGTCCTTGGTCGTGACGAAGACCGCCGTGCCGGGCAGGTATGCGCCCCGCACCGGTCCCCATCCGCCCCACGTCTCGGTGTTCCAGGCGGGCCACTCGGGCTCGACGAGGTCGCGCAGGCGCAGCCCGGCGGCCACGACGTCCCGGACGTGGTCGCCCACGGTCCGGTGGTGCTCCGCGTAGACGACGCGGCCCGACGCGGTGGCCTCGACGTAGGGACGTCGGTCGAAGTACGAGCGGTGCGCCGTCAGCCCGTCGGGGCCGGGGTCGTCGGGGAACGCCCAGCGCAGGGGGTGCGTCACCGAGAACACCCACCGCCCGCCGGGCCGCAGCACGCGCGCCGCCTCCGCGTGCACGCGGTTCGCGTCGGCGACGAACGGGATCGCGCCGAACGAGGTGAACACGACGTCGAAGCTCACGTCGGCGAACGGCAGCGCGCGGGCGTCCGCCTCCACGACGGGGACCCGGGTGCCGGTGCGCGCGTCCAGGCGCGCCGCAGCATCCATCATGGCCGGAGCGACGTCGGTCGCGACCACGCGCGCACCCTGCCCGGCGAGCCACCGCGAGCAGTGCGCCGCACCGGCGCCCACCTCGAGGACGTCCGCGCCGCGCACCTCGCCGAGCAGGCGGGCCTCGGCCTCGGTGAGTCCCTCGGGGCCCCACCGGAACCCGGCGTCGCCGAGGAACCCGCCGTGGTCCTCGAGGTACTCGTCGGCGTGCGCGTCCCACCACTCGCGGGCCGCTCCGTCGTCGTCGGGGGCATCTCGGTAGCCGAACCAGGTCGCGGTCACGCCCTCATCGTGCCACCGGAGGACCTGTGACGGACGCGGCTCGGCCGCGGTGCCGTCCGCATTGACCCTTCCATACCGCGCGGATAAGATGGTCCGCGGTGCAGTGCGCCCGTGGGGCTGGCCCATGCGTGGCCGGCGAGTCCGTCGGCCTGGTCGACAGCCGCACGATACACCTGCACCGCGACCCCTGTCCGCACTATGCCCTGTCCGCATCGGAGCAACTACTCAATGACCATCTCCACCACGAAGTCCGCCCCGCAGGTCGCCGTCAACGACATCGGCACCGAGGAAGACTTCCTTGCCGCCGTCGACGCCACCATCAAGTACTTCAACGATGGTGACATCGTCGAAGGCACGATCGTCAAGGTCGACCGCGACGAGGTCCTCCTCGACATCGGATACAAGACGGAGGGCGTGATCCCGTCCCGGGAGCTCTCCATCAAGCACGACGTGGACCCGGGCGAGGTCGTCACCGTCGGTGACGCCGTCGAGGCTCTCGTCCTCCAGAAGGAGGACAAGGAGGGTCGTCTGATCCTGTCCAAGAAGCGCGCGCAGTACGAGCGCGCCTGGGGCACGATCGAGAAGATCAAGGAGGAGGACGGCGTCGTCACCGGCACCGTCATCGAGGTCGTCAAGGGTGGCCTCATCCTCGACATCGGCCTGCGCGGCTTCCTCCCCGCCTCGCTGGTGGAGATGCGCCGTGTCCGCGACCTCGCGCCGTACGTCGGCAAGGAGATCGAGGCCAAGATCATCGAGCTCGACAAGAACCGCAACAACGTGGTCCTGTCGCGCCGCGCCTGGCTCGAGCAGACGCAGTCCGAGGTCCGTTCCACCTTCCTGCAGACGCTGCAGAAGGGCCAGGTCCGTCCCGGTGTCGTCTCCTCGATCGTCAACTTCGGTGCGTTCGTCGACCTGGGTGGCGTGGACGGTCTCGTGCACGTCTCCGAGCTCTCCTGGAAGCACATCGACCACCCCTCCGAGGTCGTCGAGGTCGGTCAGGAGGTCACGGTCGAGGTGCTCGACGTCGACTTCGACCGCGAGCGTGTCTCCCTGTCGCTGAAGGCGACGCAGGAGGACCCGTGGCAGACCTTCGCCCGCACGCACGCCATCGGCCAGGTCGTGCCCGGCAAGGTGACGAAGCTCGTGCCGTTCGGTGCGTTCGTCCGCGTCGAGGACGGCATCGAGGGTCTCGTGCACATCTCCGAGCTGGCGGTCCGCCACGTCGAGCTGCCGGAGCAGGTCGTCCAGGTGGGCGCCGAGGTCTTCGTCAAGGTCATCGACATCGACCTCGAGCGTCGCCGCATCTCGCTGTCCCTCAAGCAGGCCAACGAGGGCATGGACCCGGAGTCCGAGGACTTCGACCCGGCGCTCTACGGCATGGCTGCCGACTACGACGAGAACGGGGAGTACAAGTACCCCGAGGGCTTCGACCCGGAGACCAACGAGTGGCTCGAGGGCTTCGAGACGCAGCGTGAGGCCTGGGAGGCGGAGTACGCCAAGGCGCACGCCCGCTGGGAGTCGCACCGCGAGCAGGTCCGGGCTGCGCTGTCGGCCGACGCCGACGCCGCGGCCGGGGACGTCGTCTCCGGTGGGTCGAGCAGCAGCTCGTCCTCCTCGTCGTCGTCCTCGTCGTCCTACTCCTCCGCGGCCCCCGTGCAGGAGGAGGAGACCGGCGGCACGCTGGCTTCCGACGAGGCGCTGGCCGCGCTCCGCGAGAAGCTGACCGGCAACTGAGCCGACGGTTGCCGACCCGCTGAGGGTCGCTGACCGAGAAGGCCCGTCACCCCGCAGGGTGACGGGCCTTCGTCGTGCTCGGCCGGCTGACGGCTACGAGGCCGGCCGGTCGTCCAGATCGGCGAACTGCGTGCGGTACAGCTCGGCATAGAGCCCGCTCGACGCCAGGAGCTCGGCGTGCGTGCCCTGCTCGACGACGGCGCCGTCGTCGAGCACCACGATGGAGTCGGCGGCGCGCACGGTCGACAGCCGGTGCGCGATCACGAGCGAGGTGCGGCCGGCCAGCGCCTCGTCGAGCGCCGCCTGCACCGCCGCCTCGGACTCGGAGTCGAGGTGGGCGGTCGCCTCGTCGAGGACGACGACGTCGGGAGCCTTGAGCAGGAGCCTGGCGATCGCCAGCCGCTGCCGCTCGCCACCGGAGAGGCGGTAGCCGCGGTCCCCGACGACCGTCTCGAGCCCTTCGGGCATGCGGGCGACGAGGTCGCCGATCCGCGCCTGCTCGAGGACGTGCCAGATCTGGTCGTCGGTCGCGTCCTGCCGTGCGTACCGCAGGTTGCCCGCGACCGTGTCGTGGAACAGGTGGGCCTCCTGCGACACGACGCCCACGGTCGCGCGCAGCGACGCGGCGGTGACGTCTCGCAGGTCCTGACCGGCGATGCGCACGGCGCCCGAGGTCGGGTCGTACATCCGGACCACGAGCTGTGAGAGGGTCGTCTTGCCGGCCCCGGAAGGCCCGACGAGCGCGACCATCGTCCCGGCGGGCACGGCGAAGGACACGTCGCGCAGGGTCGCGCCGACGGGGTCCTTGCGCACCGTGGCGACGGACTCGAGCGAGGCGAGCGAGATCTCGTCGGCTCGGGGGTACCGAAACGTGACGGCGTCCAGCTCGATGCCGGCTCCGTGCGCGGTCACGGCGTGCCGCAGGTCGCCGGCGTCCGGCTTCTCCGCCACCGTGGGCTCGAGATCGAGGACCTCGAGGACCCGCTCGAAGCTGACGAGGGCGGTCATGACGTCGATCTGGACGTTGGACATCGCGCTCAAGGGGCCGTAGAGCCTCCCGAGGTAGGCCGTCAGCGCGACGATCGTGCCGACGGTGAGCTGACCGGCGATCGCCTGCAGCCCGCCGACACCGTAGACGACGGCGATGGCGACCGACGCGAGCGTCGTCAGCCCGATCCGGAACCAGGTCGAGTACAGCGCCCTGGCGACGCCGACGTCACGCAGCGCCCGCGCGTGCTCGGCGTAGTGCGCGGCCTCGCGCTCCGGGTCGCCGAACACCTTGGCGAGGTGCGCCCCGGCGACGTTGAACCGCTCGTTCATCAGCTGGCCGGCGTCGGCGTCGAGCTCGTAGCCGCGGTGCGCCAGAGCGGCGATCCGTCGGCCGAACCAGCGTGCCGGCAGGACGAAGGCTGGCAGCAGGGCCAGCGCCAGGAGCGTGAGGCTCCACGACATCACGAACATGGCCGTGAGCGTGAAGACGATCGTGAGACCGTTGGAGACCACCGTCTGCAGGGTCGAGGTGAAGGCCTGCTGCGCACCGAGCACGTCCCCGTTGAGCCGCTGCACCAGCGCACCGGTCCGCGCCCGCGAGAAGAAGGCCAGCGGCATGCGTTGCACGTGGTCGTAGACGCTGGTGCGCAGGTCGACGATCAGCTCCTCGCCCACCACGGCAGATACCCATCGCTCGGCGAGCGCCAGCAGCGCGGTCAGGGCGGCCAGGCCGGCCGCCGCGGCCGCCATGAGGAGCACCACCTCTCGGTCGTCGCCGCCGATCCCGACGTCGATGAGGCGCCGGAACAGCAACGGGACCGCCGCGCCGGCGGCCGCCCCCACCAGGAGCAGTGCCACGAAGACGGCCAGCCGGCCGCGGTAGGGCCGGGCGAAGGCCAGGATCCGGCGCAGGGTCTCGCGGGGGAGTCGACGGCGGCGCACCGACGCGTCCTGCACGTAGGACCGCATCGGCCCGCCCATCCCGACCCCGGGCCGTCCACCAGGTGCTCGCCCGCCCATGCTCATGGCGTGAAGCCTACGGCGAGGGCAGGATGGGCCTATGTTCCGCATAGGCCTCACCGGTGGTATCGCCGCAGGCAAGTCCGTCGTCTCCCGCCGTCTCGACGAGCTGGGCGCCGTGGTGATCGATCACGACGTCCTGGCGCGCGAGGCGGTCGCCCCGGGTTCGGTGGGGCTCGCCGAGGTCGTCGAGGAGTTCGGTGACCAGGTGCTCGCCGACGACGGCGCGCTCGACCGGCCCGCGCTCGGGCGGGTGGTCTTCGGCGACACCCGGGCGAGGACCCGGCTCGAGGGGATCGTCCACCCGCAGGTCCGCCGTCTGGCGGCCGAACGCGAGGCTGCGGCGGGCGCCGCGGACCCGCGTGCCGTCGTCGTGCACGACGTCCCGCTGCTCGTCGAGACCGGTCAGGCCGACCGGTTCCACCTGTTGGCGGTCGTCGACGCGCCGGCCGCGCAGCGTGTCGAGCGGCTCGTGACCGGTCGGTCGATGACCGAGGCGGAGGCGAGGTCGCGCGTGTCGGCGCAGGCCGACGACGGCGAGCGCCTGGCCGTGGCAGACGTCGTGCTCGACGGGACGGGCACGGAGGACGGGCTGCGGGCACAGGTCGACGAGCTGTGGTCGCGCGTGACCACGGAGGTCGCGCAGGAGCTGGACGCCGAGGAGGCCGAGCGGGCGTGAACATCCTCGTCACAGGGTTCGAGCCCTTCGGCGGCGCAGCGGTCAACGAGTCGTGGCAGGCCGTGCAATGCCTCGAGGAGCGGTGGGTGGCCGAGGGGCGCCCGGAGCGTCTCGTCGTCGCCCGCCTCCCGGTCACCTTCGCCGGCGCCCCGGCGAACCTGAGCCGGCTGCTCGCGGAGCACTCGCCGCAGGTGGTGGTGTGCGTCGGGCTCGCGGCGGGCTCGCGCACCGTGCGGCTCGAACGCGTCGCGCTCAACGTGGTCGACGCGCGGATCCCCGACAACGCAGGGCGATCACCGGTCGACGAGCCCGTGGTGGCCGACGGGCCGGTCGCCCACCTGAGCTCGCTGCCCCTCAAGGCCGCCCTCGGAGCCGTGCGCGAGACCGGGGTCCCGGTCAGCGTGAGCAACACGGCCGGCACCTACGTCTGCAACGCCACGTTCTACGCCCTGGCGCACGCGCTGGCGGGCACCGACGCCCGCGCCGGGTTCGTGCACGTCCCCGGGGCCGACGCCGTCCCGCCGGCGGAGGCGGCACGGGCCCTCGCTGCGGTGGTCCGCACGGCGGCGGACCACCGCGCCGGACGGATCGAGGAGCTCGTCCTGGCGGCCGGGACCGAGCACTGACCGTGACCACCGCGCGCTGACCGTGACCACCGCGCGCTGACCGCACCGGGGCGGCGGCGGCGAAGCGGTTGTCGGTGGCCGGGCCTACCGTGGGGGGATGCGACCCGTGACCGACCTGCAGCGCACCGTTGCCCCCTTCGAGGTGATCTCCGAGTTCGAGCCCAGCGGGGACCAGCCCGCCGCGATCGGGGCGCTCGCGGAGCGTATCCAGGCGGGGGAGAAGGACGTCGTCCTGCTGGGTGCCACCGGTACGGGCAAGAGCGCCACGACCGCCTGGCTCATCGAGAAGCTGCAACGACCGACGCTCATCATGGCGCCGAACAAGACGCTCGCTGCACAGCTTGCCACGGAGTTCCGCGAGCTCCTGCCCCACAACGCCGTCGAGTACTTCGTGTCGTACTACGACTACTACCAGCCTGAGGCGTACATCGCCCAGACGGACACCTACATCGAGAAGGACTCGTCGATCAACGACGAGGTGGAACGGCTGCGGCACTCGGCGACGTCGAACCTCCTGACCCGGCGCGACACGGTCGTGGTGGCGTCCGTGTCGTGCATCTACGGGCTGGGCACGCCGCAGGAGTACGTCGACCGGATGGTGCGGCTCGCGGTCGGCGACGTCGTCGACCGCGACGAGATGCTCCGCAGGTTCGTGCAGATGCAGTACTCGCGCAACGACATGGCTTTCACCCGGGGGACGTTCCGGGTGCGGGGCGACACCGTGGAGATCATCCCGGTGTACGAGGAGCTCGCGATCCGCATCGAGATGTTCGGCGACGAGATCGAGTCCATCCAGACGCTGCACCCGCTCACCGGCGACGTGATCCGCACGGAGCAGAGCGTGTACCTCTTCCCGGCGACGCACTACGTAGCAGGTCCGGAACGGATGGAGCGGGCGATCGGAAGCATCGAGGCGGAGCTCGAGACCCGCCTGGCCGAGCTCGAGAAGCAGGACAAGCTGCTCGAGGCCCAGCGGCTGCGCATGCGCACCACCTACGACATCGAGATGATGCGCTCGATCGGGACCTGCAACGGTATCGAGAACTACTCACGGCACATCGACGGCCGCGAGGGTGGCACGCCGCCGAACACGCTGCTCGACTACTTCCCCGAGGACTTCCTGCTCGTCATCGACGAGTCGCACGTGACGGTGCCGCAGATCGGCGCGATGTTCGAGGGCGACATGTCACGCAAGCGCGCCCTCGTCGACCACGGGTTCCGGCTGCCGAGCGCGACGGACAACCGACCGCTGCGCTGGGAGGAGTTCGTCGAGCGGATCGGGCAGACGGTCTACCTCTCGGCCACGCCCGGCGACTACGAGCTGTCGATGTCCGACGGCGTGGTCGAGCAGATCATCCGACCCACCGGCCTCGTGGACCCGGAGGTGGTGGTCAAGCCCACCACCGGCCAGATCGACGACCTGCTCGGGGAGATCCGCGACCGCGTGGAGCGCAACGAGCGGGTCCTGGTCACGACGCTGACCAAGAAGATGGCCGAGGACCTCACCGACTACCTGCTGGGCAAGGACGTGCGGGTGCGTTACCTGCACTCCGAGGTGGACACCCTGCGACGCGTCGAGCTGCTCCGCGAGCTGCGCCTGGGCGAGTACGACGTCCTCGTGGGCATCAACCTCCTGCGCGAGGGTCTCGACCTGCCCGAGGTCTCGCTGGTGGCGATCCTCGACGCCGACAAGGAGGGGTTCCTGCGCTCCGAACGCTCCCTCATCCAGACCATCGGCCGTGCCGCGCGCAACGTCACCGGCCAGGTGCACATGTACGCCGACAAGGTCACACCGGCGATGCGATTCGCACTCGACGAGACGGACCGGCGCCGGGAGAAGCAGAAGGCCTACAACGCCGAGCGCGGCATCGACCCGCAGCCGCTGCGCAAGCGGATCGCGGACGTGACCGACATGCTGGCGCGCGAGGACATCGACACGGCCGAGCTGTTGGCCGGCGGCTACCGGAAGGCGCCGGGGGACGGCCGCGGAAAGGCTCCCGTGCCCGGGTCACCGAAGGAGGCCTCGACGTCGGGCAACCGGCTGGCCGGGCTGGCGGCGGAGGAGCTCGCCGAGCTGATCCAAGAGCTCAGCGACCAGATGCACGCCGCCGCCGCCGAGCTGCAGTTCGAGGTGGCGGCGCGCCTGCGTGACGAGATCGGCGGGCTCAAGAAGGAGCTGCGCCAGATGCGGGCGGCCACGGGTTGACCCGGCCCCCGGAACCACAGTTCCCCGACCAGAGGACCTGAGTACCCTCGACCTGAACGTCAGTGCCGGCCGCGCCGGCGACGAACGCCTCCCGGCCCTGACGGCGGAGGCCGAGCGTCTCACGGCCCTCGGAGCGTCCGTGCTGAGCGAGGGCGCAGAGCTCGGGGACGTCTGGATCGTGATGCAGGACCCCGAGGGCAACGACTTCTGCCTGCAGTGAGCGACGGCTCCGCGCGGGTGCCCCGCACCGTCGTCGTGCCGTATGCTTGACGCTCGTTGGAGGGGAGTATCTCCCAAGTGGTGAGGCCGTCAGTACGACCGGCACGGACGCCGGTTCGGTCTCATCCACCCGGGTTGCCCGCGGGTGAGAGAGACCTCCGGTGCCTTGTCCTGCGTACCGGAAGGATCTGTCATGGACGTACCCGTGTGGGTATGGATCGTCACTGTCGCCGCGATCCTGGCGATGCTCGTCGTCGACTACCTCGGCCACGTGCGCACGCCGCACGCGCCGACGCTCAAGGAGTCGGCGTGGTGGTCGCTCGCCTACGTGGCGGTGGCCCTCGTGTTCGGAGCGATCGTCTTCGCCGGTTGGGGCAGCCAGTACGGCGGGGAGTACTTCGCCGGCTACATCACGGAGAAGTCGCTCAGCGTCGACAACCTGTTCGTGTTCGTCCTGATCATGACGAGCTTCCGTGTGCCGAGGGAGCACCAGCAGCGCGTGCTGCTGGTCGGCATCACGATCGCGCTCGTGCTGCGGACGATCTTCATCCTGGCCGGAGCGGCGCTCATCGCGAACTTCGCCTGGATCTTCTACCTCTTCGGCGCGTTCCTCGTGTGGACCGCGATCGCCCAGGCCCGCGCGGGAACCTCCCACGACGAGGAGTTCACCGAGAACGCGGTGCTCCGCCTGACCCGGCGGCTGTTCCGGACCACCGACGACTACGTCGAGCACCGCATGACCGTCCGGATGGACGGCAAGCGATACATCACGCCGATGCTCATCGTCATGGTCGCGATCGGCAGCGCCGACCTGCTCTTCGCCGTCGACTCGATCCCGGCGATCTTCGGGCTGACCCAGGAGACGTTCCTCGTCTTCGCGGCCAACGCGTTCTCGTTGCTCGGCCTGCGGCAGCTCTACTTCCTCGTCGACGGCCTGCTCGACCGCCTCGTGTTCCTCAACTACGGGCTCGCCGCGATCCTCGGATTCATCGGGGTGAAGCTGGTCATCCACGCGCTGCACACCAACGAGCTGCCGTTCGTCAACGGCGGCGAGCACGTCGAGGTGATCCCGGAGATCCCGACGAGCTACTCGCTGGCGTTCATCGTGGTGGTGCTCGGCATCACCACCGTGACGTCACTGATGAAGACGCGCCGGGACAGGCGCATCAGCGCGACCGTCGAGAAGGGTGACGGCTGACGGCCGACCTCAGCCCGCGAACCCGCCGATGACGGGCACCCACTCCCGTACGGAGACCTCCGCGACGAGCCCTTCGCGACGGAACGGGTCGGTGCCGAGCAGCGCGTCCGCCTCCGCGGCCGACGGTGCGGTCACCACGATGAGGGCGCCGTCGGGCTCGTCGTCGGTCGCGGGCAGGGGTCCGGAGACGAGGACCGCGCCGTCGGCGCACAGCGCCTGCAGGTGGTCGCGGTGCGCGGGACGTGCCCGGTCGCGCGCAGCGACGCTGTCGGGGGCATAGACGTAGGTGACGGCGTAGACACTCATGCCGTCATCCAAGCATCTCGCGGCAGCACCCGGCCGGAGCGTCCACGGTGCGTGCCGCGGCGACGTGACATGGAACACCTGTACGAATGTCGGTGGTGGGCCGTACGATGCTGCCGTGAGCAATCGCCTCGTCGTCTCCGGTGCCCGCGAGCACAACCTGCGCAACGTCGACCTCGACCTGCCGCGGGACTCGCTCATCGTCTTCACCGGCCTGAGCGGCTCGGGCAAGTCGTCACTGGCCTTCGACACCATCTTCGCCGAGGGGCAGCGGCGCTACGTCGAGTCGTTGTCCGCCTACGCCCGGCAGTTCCTGGGCCAGATGGACAAGCCGGACGTCGACTTCATCGAAGGGTTGAGCCCGGCGGTCTCGATCGACCAGAAGTCGACGAACCGCAACCCGCGCTCGACGGTCGGCACGATCACGGAGGTCTACGACTACCTCCGTCTGCTCTTCTCGCGGGCCGGCACCCAGCACTGCCCGGTGTGCGACGAGCCGGTCCAGGCGCAGACGCCCCAGCAGATCGTGGACAAGATCCTCGACCTGCCGGAGGGGACGCGATACCAGGTGCTCGCCCCGGTGGTGCGGGGTCGTAAGGGTGAGTACACCGATCTCTTCGCCGAGCTGCAGACCCAGGGCTTCTCGCGAGCACGCGTCGACGGCGACGTCGTCCAGCTCAGCAGCCCGCCCGCGCTGGAGAAGAAGGTCAAGCACGACATCGAGGTGGTCGTCGACCGGCTGGTCGCGCGCGACGGCGTGCAGCGCCGGCTGACCGACTCCGTCGAGACAGCGCTCGGTCTGGCCGGCGGTCTGGTGATGATCGACCTCGTCGACGTCGCGGACGATGCGGAGGCCGGCGACGAGCTACCGGGTCTGCTGAAGTACTCGGAGAAGCGCTCCTGCCCCAACGACCACCCGCTGAGCCTCGACGAGATCGAGCCGCGGACCTTCTCGTTCAACGCGCCGTACGGCGCGTGCCCGGAGTGCACCGGCATCGGCTTCCGGTTGGAGGTCGACCCCGAGCTGGTCGTGCCGGACCACGAGCGGACCCTGCGCGAGGGTGCGGTCGCGCCCTGGTCGCAGACCTCCTCGGAGTACTTCGCACGAGTCCTCGGTGCGCTCGCCGAGGAGATGAAGTTCTCGATGGACGTCCCGTGGCGGGCGCTGCCGCAGCGGGCGCGTTCCGCCGTCCTGCACGGGCGCAACCATCAGGTGCACGTCAAGTACCGCAACCGGTGGGGCCGCGAACGCCAGTACTCGACCGGGTTCGAGGGTGCTGTGACGTTCATCGAGCGCCGGCACACGGAGACCGAGTCGGACTGGTCGAAGGAGCGCTACGAGGCCTACATGCGCGAGGTCCCGTGCCCCGAGTGCCACGGAGCACGCCTCAAGCCGGAGGTCCTCGCCGTCAAGGTCGGCTCGAAGTCGATCTGGGACGTGTGCCGGCTGCCGATCGGCGCCGCCAAGGAGTACCTGGACGCCCTCGAGCTCGGGTCCCGGGAGACGGCGATCGCGGGCGAGGTGCTCAAGGAGATCCACGCCCGGCTGGGCTTCCTGCTGGACGTCGGTCTGCACTACCTGACCCTGGAGCGGGCCGCGGGGACGCTGTCGGGCGGCGAGGCGCAGCGCATCCGACTGGCGACCCAGATCGGCTCCGGCCTGGTCGGGGTCCTGTACGTGCTCGACGAGCCCAGCATCGGGCTGCACCAGCGTGACAACCGGCGGCTGATCGACACCCTCACCCGCCTGCGGGACCTCGGCAACACCCTGATCGTCGTCGAGCACGACGAGGACACGATCCGCGCGGCCGACTGGATCGTCGACGTCGGTCCCGGCGCGGGCGAGCACGGCGGCGCCGTCGTGCACTCCGGCGACTACGCCGGCCTGCTCGAGGCCGAGGGTTCGATGACCGGCGCGTACCTGGCCGGCCGGCGGAGCATCGCGCTGCCCGCGGTGCGCCGCGGCGTCGATCCCGCGCGGCAGGTGTCCGTCGTCGGTGCGCGGGAGAACAACCTGCGAGACATCGACGTCTCGTTCCCGCTCGGCGTGCTCACCGCCGTGACGGGCGTCTCGGGCTCGGGCAAGTCGACCCTGGTGAACTCGATCCTGCACACCGTCCTGGCCAACGAGCTGAACGGGGCCCGCCAGGTCCCCGGACGGCACACGCGCGTGACCGGGACGGACCAGCTGGACAAGGTCGTGCACGTCGACCAGGGTCCGATCGGCCGGACGCCGCGCTCGAACCCCGCGACCTACACGGGGGTGTGGGACCGGGTGCGCAAGATCTTCGCCGAGACCGAGGAGGCGAAGGTCCGAGGCTACGGACCCGGGCGGTTCTCCTTCAACGTCAAGGGCGGCCGCTGCGAGGCGTGCTCGGGCGACGGCACGCTGAAGATCGAGATGAACTTCCTGCCCGACGTCTACGTCCCGTGCGAGGTCTGCCACGGTGCGCGGTACAACCGCGAGACCCTCGAGGTGCACTTCAAGGGCAAGACGGTCGCCGACGTGCTCGCCATGCCCATCGAGGAGGCCGCCGAGTTCTTCGCGGCGTTCCCCGCGATCTCCCGGCACCTGTCCACGCTCGTGGACGTCGGCCTGGGCTACGTGCGGCTCGGACAACCGGCCCCGACGCTCTCCGGCGGCGAGGCGCAGCGGGTGAAGCTCGCCAGCGAGCTGCAGAAGCGGTCGACCGGCCGCACGGTGTACGTGCTGGACGAGCCCACCACAGGCCTGCACTTCGAGGACATCCGCAAGCTCCTGGGCGTCCTGCAGTCGTTGGCGGACAAGGGCAACACGGTGCTCGTCATCGAGCACAACCTCGATGTCGTCAAGAGCGCCGACTGGGTCGTCGACATGGGCCCCGAGGGCGGCTCGGGCGGCGGCACGGTGGTGGCGCAGGGCACCCCCGAGCAGGTCGCGGAGGTCGAGGAGAGCCACACGGGGCGCTACCTCGCCGAGGTCCTCGCGGCACATCCAGACGTCCCGGTCGAGCCGCCGGCGCCGTCGTCCGCCGCGGCCGCGGTGCCTGCGGGACGCAAGAGCACGAAGAAGGCCCGAGCCACCAAGCGCGACGCCGCCTGAACCTCTACGGTGTTGGCCATGGGAGCTCACCACGGATACTCGGTCGCGGTCCGCTGGCCCGCTGCAGGCGTCCAGGCCGGCGGTCCGGACACGGTGACGTCGTCCTACACCGCGTACACGCGTGACCACGACGTCGTGCTGCCCGGACGCCCCGTGCTGCCCGGCTCGGCGGACCCGCAGTTCCGCGGCGACCCGGAGCGGTTCAGCCCCGAGGACCTGTTCGTCGCGAGCCTGTCCCAGTGCCACATGCTGTGGTTCCTGCACCTGGCGGCCGAGTCCGGCCTGGAGGTGCGCGAGTACAGCGACGACGCCACGGGCACGATGCGGGTCGAGGCCCGCGGCGAGGGCCAGTTCACCGACGTGACGCTGCACCCCCGGGTGGTCGTCGAGTCGGGGGAGCGGGCCACGGACGAGCACGTCGCGAACCTGCACCATCGCGCGCACGCGCTGTGCTTCCTGGCTCGCAGCGTGAACTTCAGGGTGCTGGTCGAGCCGGCGCCGCTGCACGTGGCGGACGCCGCCGCCTGAGCGTTTCGGGAGATGTCGGTGACCTGACCTAACCTGGGCCCATGGCCGACCCCGCGACATATCGACCTCGGCCGGGAGAGATCCCGACCTCGCCGGGCGTGTACCGGTTCCGCGACGCGCACGGCCGTGTGATCTACGTGGGCAAGGCGAAGAGCCTGCGCCAGCGGCTGTCCAGCTACTTCCAGGATGTCGCCAACCTGCACCACCGTACGCAGCAGATGGTCACCACGGCGGCGTCGGTCGAGTGGACGGTCGTCGGCACCGAGGTGGAGGCTCTCGCCCTGGAGTACTCCTGGATCAAGGAGTACGACCCCCGCTTCAACGTCAAGTACCGCGACGACAAGTCCTACCCGTACCTCGCGGTCACGATGGGTGACGAGGTCCCCCGCGCACAGGTGATGCGCGGCGCGAAGCGTCCGGGGACCCGCTACTTCGGCCCCTACGGTCACGCATGGGCGATCCGCGAGACCCTCGACCTCCTGCTGCGGGTGTTCCCCGTGCGGACCTGCTCGGCCGGGGTCTACCGGCGGGCGCAGCAGTCGGGACGCCCGTGCCTGCTCGGCTACATCGACAAGTGCGCGGCGCCCTGCGTCGGCCGGATCAGCGTCGAGGACCACCACGACCTGGCGAGCGACCTGTGCGACTTCATGGCAGGCGACACGGCGCGCTTCGTCCGCCGGCTCGAGGCGGAGATGTCCGCGGCTGCCGCGGACCTGGAGTACGAGCAGGCGGCCCGGCTGCGCGACGACCTGGCGGCCCTGCGGCGCGTGACGGAGAAGAACGCCGTCGTGCTCTCCGACGCGACGGACGCCGACGTCTTCTCCATGGTGGGGGACGAGCTGGAAGCGGCGGTCCAGGTGTTCCACGTCCGCGGAGGCAGGATCCGTGGCCAGCGCGGCTGGATCGTGGAGAAGGTCGAGGACGCGACCGACGCCGAGCTCGTGGAGCACCTCCTCCAGCAGGTCTACGGGGCCGTGGACGACGCGCGCGACCCGGACGCGTCCGAGCGTGAGGCGCGAGCCGTCGCGCGTGACGCGGTGCCGCGAGAGGTCCTGGTGCCGATCCTGCCCGCCGACCTCGAGCAGGTCACCGCGTGGCTGACCGGCCTGCGTGGTGCCCGGGTGGACGTCCGCGTCCCGCAGCGGGGCGACAAGCGCGAGCTCGCCGAGACGGTCCGCAAGAACGCCGAGCAGGCGCTCGCCCTGCACCGCACCCGGCGAGCCGGTGACCTCACGACGCGCAGCCAGGCGCTGGCCGAGCTGCAGGAGGCCCTCGGGCTGGACGAGGCACCGCTGCGGATCGAGTGCTACGACGTCTCGCACACCCAGGGCACCTACCAGTCGGCGTCGATGGTCGTCTTCGAGGACGGGCTGCCGCGCAAGAGCGAGTACCGGTCGTTCTCGGTGCGCGGTCCGGAGGGCGACGGGGCGGCGGACGACACCGCGGCGATGTACGAGGTGATCACCCGCCGGTTCAAGCGCTACCTGGCCGATCGCCACGCATCGGGCGAGCTCGGGTCGACCGGCGAGGTCGGGGCGGAGGTCGACCCGGAGGAACGCCGGCGATTCGCCTACCCGCCGCACCTCGTCGTCGTCGACGGCGGCCCGCCACAGGTCGCCGCGGCCGCCCGCGCGCTCGCGGATCTCGGCGTGACCGACGTCGCCCTGTGCGGGCTGGCGAAGCGGCTCGAGGAGGTGTGGGTGCCGGACGACGACTACCCCGTCATCCTGCAGCGCGCGTCCCAGGGCCTGTACCTGCTGCAGCGCGTACGGGACGAGGCGCACCGGTTCGCGATCGCCCAGCACCGCCGTCGCCGGAGCAAGGGGATGGTCTCCTCCGTGCTCGACGACGTCCCGGGCCTGGGCCCCGCACGTCAGCAGGCGCTGCTCGCGCGGTTCGGCTCGGTCAAGCGGCTGCGCTCGGCGAGCGCGGCGGAGATCGCCGAGGTCAAGGGGATGGGGGCACGGACCGCCCAGGCGGTGGTCGACGCCCTGGCGAAGAGCGACACCATCGGCCCGGCGAGCACCGTGCAGGGCTCCCGGGCTGGCATGCTTGACCCATGAGCGAACCGTCGCCCATCACCGTCCCTCAAGGCATCGCCGAGATCGAGGCCGCCACCCCCGCCCCGGACCGTTCCGACCCGGAGGTGCTCATCATCACCGGCATGTCCGGTGCGGGCCGCACCCGGGCGGCCGGCGTGCTGGAGGACCTCGACTGGTTCGTGGTCGACAACCTCCCGCCGCTGATGATCGTCCCGCTCGTCGACCTCATGACCAAGGCGGGCTCCTCCGTCGAGCGCCTCGCGGTCGTGGTCGACGTCCGCGGGCGCGAGTACTTCCCGGAGCTGACCGAGGCGCTCGGGCACCTGCGGTCGGGCGGGGTGACCTACCGGATCCTCTTCCTGAACGCCTCCGACGAGGTGCTCGTGCGGCGTTTCGAGAGCGTGCGCCGACCGCACCCGCTGCAGGGTGACGGGAGGATCCTCGACGGCATCGCGGCGGAGCGCCGGGTGCTGGCCTCGATCGCCGAACGGGCGGACGTCGTCCTCGACACCACCGGGCTCTCGGTGCACGACCTCGCCAAGGAGGTGCGCGACGCCGTCGCCGCCGGCTCCGTCGACGCCCTGCGGATCAACGTCGTGGCGTTCGGGTTCAAGTACGGGCTGCCGCTCGACGCCGACCACGTCGCGGACGTGCGGTTCCTGGCGAACCCCTACTGGATCTCCGAGCTGCGGCACCTGACCGGCCAGGACGAGGCGGTGCGGAGCTACGTCCTGGCGCGACCGGGCGCGATGGAGTTCGTCGAGCGGTACGTCGCGGCCCTGGAGCCGGTCCTGGCGGGCTACCTCGCCGAGGAGAAGCGGTACGTGACGATCGCCGTCGGCTGCACCGGCGGCAAGCACCGTTCCGTCGCCCTCGCCGGCGAGATCGCCGACCGGCTGCGGGCGACCGGGCAGCGCGTCACGGTCACCGCTCGCGACCTCGGGAAGGAATGAGACGCTGACGCCCACACCAGCGGAGGGCATCGCACGGCCCTTCCCGACGTCCCGCGACATCGGCGGCCCGGAAGGGCCGCGGACGGTGGCGCTCGGTGGCGGCCACGGCCTCGCCGCGAGCCTGGGAGCCCTGCGCCTCCTGACGGACCGGCTCACGGCCGTGGTCACGGTGGCCGACGACGGCGGTTCCTCCGGCCGGTTGCGCGACGAGCTCGACGTCCTGCCACCGGGCGACCTGCGGATGGCGCTCGCGGCCCTGTGCGACGACTCGGAGTGGGGCAGGACGTGGAGCGACCTCCTGCAGCACCGGTTCGCCTCGGGCGGTGAGCTCGACGGGCACGCGATGGGCAACCTGCTCATCGTCTCGCTGTGGGAGCGTCTCGGGGACACGGTGGCCGGGCTCGACTGGGTGGGCCGCCTGCTCGGTGCGCGCGGCCGGGTGCTGCCGATGGCGTCGGTGCCGCTCGTCGTCGAGGCCGACGTCGTGGACGGCGGGGTGTCGACCACGGTCGTGGGGCAGAGCAGCGTCGCCGTCTGCGGCAGCCGGATCGACACCCTGCGGCTCCACCCCGCGGACCCTCCGGCGTGCCCCGAGGCCGTCCGTGCGGTCATGGAGGCCGACTGGGTCGTGATGGGCCCGGGGTCATGGTACTCCTCGGTCCTGGTGCACCTGCTCGTGCCGGAGTTGGCGGCGGCCCTGCACGCCACGCCGGCACGCCGGTGCGTCACCCTCAACCTCAGTGCGGAACCGGGGGAGACGAACGGGCTGACCGCCTCGGAGCACCTCGTGGCGCTGCGTCGGCACGCGCCCGGGCTGCGGATCGACGCGGTCCTCGCGGACCCGTCCGCCGTCGAGGACGCCGCGGAGCTGCGGGCTGCCGCGCGGTCCCTCGGGGCGAGGCTCGTGGTGGGGCAGGTGGCACGTGGCGACGGCACGCTGCGGCACGACCCGTTGCGTCTCGCGGCGGCCTATCGCGACGTGTTCGAGGACCGGTCACCACGGGACGTGGACGGCGCCCACGACTGACGGCGCACGTCACGGGCGCGTGGCAGGATGACGCCATGGCGCTGACGGTAGAGGTGAAGGACGAGCTGTCCCGGCACGTGGTGACCCGGACGTCGTGCCGCAAGGCCGAGGTCTCGGCGATGCTCAGGTTCTCGGGCGGGCTGCACATCATCTCGGGCCGCGTGGTGATCGAGGCCGAGATCGACACGGAGTCGGCCGCGGCCCGCCTGCGGCGGGCGATCGTGGACCTGTACGGGCACTCCAGCGAGCTCATCGTGGTCAGGGCCGGCGGCCTGCGCAAGTACGACCGGTACGTCGTCCGGGTGGTGCGCGACGGCGAGTCGCTCGCCCGGCAGACCGGTCTGCTGGACTCGCGAGGGCGGCCCGTGCGAGGTCTGGCGCCCGAGGTCGTCTCGGGCGGCGTGGACGCGGCGGAGGCGGTGTGGCGGGGGGCGTTCCTCGCGCACGGCTCGCTGACCGAGCCCGGACGGTCCATGTCGCTCGAGGTGACGTGCCCGGGGCCGGAGGCGGCGCTGGCACTGGTGGGCGCGGCCCGGCGGATCGGGGTGCAGGCGAAGTCGCGCGAGGTCCGTGGCATCGACCGGGTCGTGGTGCGCGACGGCGACGCCATCAGCGAGGTGCTGCGCCGGATGGGGGCGGTGTCCACCCGTGCGACGTGGGAGGAACGGCGAGCCCGGCGCGAGGTGCGTGGCACGGCGAACCGGCTGGCGAACTTCGACGACGCGAACCTGCGCCGCTCGGCGCGCGCGGCGGTCGCCGCGGGCGCGCGGGTCCAGCGAGCTTTCGAGATCCTCGGCGACGAGGTGCCGGAGCATCTGCGCGAGGCCGGCGAGCTGCGCCTGGCCCACAAGCAGGCGTCGCTGGAGGAGCTCGGCCAGCTCGCGTCGCCGCAGCTCTCCAAGGACGCGGTGGCGGGGCGTATCCGGCGGCTCCTCTCGACCGCCGACAAGCGCGCCATGGACCTCGGCGTCCCCGACACCGAAGCGGGCCTTTCGCCGGACCTGCTGGACCTCTGAGCCTCGTCCGCCACTGGTCGGACCACCTGTCTCACGGGGGGCCGGAGTCAGCACCCGGCAACGGATGGGTATAGGCTCCGAGGTGTCAGGTGACGACGGTGTGACCCTGGGCTGATGTCCCGGCCATGCGTCACGGGACCTCCGGGGTGGCTTCGTACGTTCCAGCGCGCCGAGGGCGCGCGTGAGTTTGGCATCAACCGTGTGCGCCGGTCCGGATCCGGCGCGCCCTGAGGAGGGCTATCGTGACCATCCGCGTCGGCATCAACGGCTTCGGCCGCATCGGACGTAACTTCTACCGCGCTCTCGTCGAGTCGGGTGCGGACATCGAGGTCGTGGGCGTCAACGACCTGACCGACAACAAGACCCTGGCCCACCTGCTGAAGTACGACACCACGCTGGGTCGCTTCGGCAAGACGGTCGAGTTCGACGACGACAACATCATCGTCGACGGCACCAAGATCCGGGCCCTCGCCGAGCGCGACCCCGCGAACCTGCCCTGGGGCGAGCTCGGTGCGGACATCGTCATCGAGTCCACCGGCTTCTTCACGGACGCGACGAAGGCCAAGGCGCACATCGACGCCGGCGCCAAGAAGGTCATCATCTCCGCCCCGGCGAAGAACGAGGACGCGACCTTCGTGATGGGTGTGAACAGCGACCAGTACGACCCGGCCGCGCACCACATCATCTCGAACGCCTCGTGCACCACGAACTGCCTCGCCCCGCTGGCGAAGGCGCTCAACGACTCGATCGGCATCGAGCGTGGTCTGATGACCACGATCCACGCCTACACGGGTGACCAGAACCTGCAGGACGGCCCGCACAAGGACCTGCGCCGTGCCCGTGCCGCCGCGCAGAACATCGTGCCGACCACGACGGGTGCGGCCAAGGCCGTGGCGCTCGTGCTCCCGGAGCTCAAGGGCAAGCTCGACGGCTACGCCCTGCGCGTGCCGGTCATCACGGGCTCGGCCACGGACCTCACCTTCGAGGCCCCGAAGGAGGTCACGGTCGAGGAGGTCAACGCTGCGGTGAAGGCCGCCGCCGAGGGGCCCCTCAAGGGCGTGCTGTCCTACGTCGAGGACGACATCGTCTCCTCGGACATCGTGACCGACCCGCACCAGAGCATCTTCGACGCCAAGCTCACCAAGGTGATCGGCAACCAGGTCAAGGTCGTCTCCTGGTACGACAACGAGTGGGGCTACTCGAACTCCCTCGTGTCGCTGACGGAGCTCGTCGGCGAGAAGCTCTGACGAACCGTCGCTCCACAGTGTGACCACGACGTCCGCGGGTGCGCGGTCCGCCCGTCCCCGTGACGAGCGGCCCGCCGCACCCGCGGACGTCGTCGTGTCGCCAGAAGTACCCCACCCGACCTTCCTGCACGAGGTGAGCTCATGAAGACGATCGACACTCTCGGGGACCTGCGCGGCCGGCGCGTCCTCGTCCGCTCCGACTTCAACGTGCCGCTCGACGGCACGACCATCACGGACGACGGTCGCATCCGTGCGGCGCTGCCGACGCTGGAGCGCCTGGCCGACGCCGGCGCACGCGTCGTCGTCATGGCCCACCTGGGCCGACCGAAGGGCACGCCGGACCAGAAGTTCTCCCTGGCCCCCGTGGCCGCTCGCCTCGGCGAGCTGCTGGGGAAGGACGTCGCCCTCGCCACGGACCTCGTCGGCGAGTCGGCCCGGTCCACCGTCGACGGCCTGGCCGACGGTCAGGTCGCCCTCCTCGAGAACGTCCGCTTCGACGCGCGCGAGACCTCCAAGGTCGACGCCGAGCGCGCCGAGCTGGCCGGCGAGCTCGCCGGTCTCGCGGACGCGTTCGTCTCCGACGGCTTCGGGGTCGTGCACCGCAAGCAGGCCTCGGTCTACGACGTCGCGCAGCTGCTCCCGGCGGTCGCCGGGGACCTGGTCCTCAAGGAGGTCGAGTCGCTCTCGCGCGCCACGACCGACCCGGAGCGTCCCTACGCCGTCGTGCTCGGCGGGTCCAAGGTGTCCGACAAGCTGGGTGTCATCGCCAACCTGCTGACCAAGGCCGACCGTCTGCTCATCGGCGGCGGCATGGTCTTCACGTTCCTCGCGGCCAAGGGCCACCCCGTCGGCTCCTCGCTGCTGGAGGAGGACCAGGTCGAGACGGTCAAGAACTACCTCGCCCAGGCCGAGGAGAACGGCGTCGAGATCGTCCTGCCCACCGACATCGTGGCCGCGGACTCGTTCGCCGCGGACGCGCCGCACACGACGGTCCCCGCCGAGGAGATCCCCGACGGCAAGATGGGTCTGGACATCGGTCCGGACTCCGGCGAGCTCTTCGCCGCGAAGCTGGCGGACGCACGGACCATCGTCTGGAACGGCCCGATGGGGGTCTTCGAGTTCGACGCGTTCGCCGGCGGCACGCGTGCGGTCGCGCAGGGCATCGTCGACGCGACGGCCGACGGCGCGTTCTCGATCGTCGGCGGCGGAGACTCCGCGGCAGCGGTCCGCATCCTCGGCTTCGACGAGGAGGGCTTCAGCCACATCTCGACCGGCGGCGGCGCGAGCCTCGAGCTGCTCGAGGGCAAGGAGCTGCCCGGCCTGACCGTGCTGGCCGACTGAGCCCGCCGCCCGACAGCTCCACGCGACCAACCAACCACGACACGAAGGGCACGACTGTGGCCACGAACCGCACGCCGCTGATGGCGGGCAACTGGAAGATGAACCTGGACCACGCCGAGGCGATCGCCGCGGTCCAGAAGCTCGCCTGGACCCTGAAGGACGCCGGGCACGACTACTCCGCGGTGGAGGTGGCGGTGCTCGCGCCGTTCACCGACCTGCGCTCGGTCCAGACCCTCGTGGACGCCGACAAGCTCGAGGTCCGCTACGGCGCTCAGGACATCTCGCAGCACGAGTCGGGGGCCTACACCGGTGAGGTCTCCGGGGCGATGATCGCCCGCCTGGGTTGCACCTACGTCGCCGTCGGCCACTCCGAGCGCCGCGAGTACCACGCCGAGGACGACGCGGTGGTCAACGCCAAGGTCAGGGCGGCCTTCGGCAAGGGCGTCACGCCGATCCTGTGCGTCGGGGAAGGCCTGGACGTCCGCAAGGCGGGCGACCAGGTCGCGTTCACCCTCGCTCAGCTCGACGCCGCGCTCGACGGCGTGCCCGCCGAGCAGGCCAAGGACCTCGTCGTCGCCTACGAGCCCGTCTGGGCGATCGGGACCGGCGAGGTCGCGACGCCGGAGGACGCGCAGGAGGTCTGCGGCGCGGTCCGCTCCCGCCTCGCCGAGCTCTACGACGCTGCGCTGGCAGACGGCGTCCGCGTGCTCTACGGCGGTTCGGTCAAGTCGGGCAACGTCGCGCAGATCATGGCGCAGCCCGACGTCGACGGCGCTCTGGTGGGAGGCGCGAGCCTCGACCCGGAGGAGTTCGCGAAGATCGCGCGGTACCAGTCGCACGTCGCGTGACGCATCGGGCGGCGCTCCGGTGCTCGCCCTCCGGACGCCTCTCGTGGCGGTCAGCCCTCGGTCATGCCAGGGGTTCGCCACGGGAGGCGTTCGTCACCTAGTCTTGACCCCGCCGGGCAATCCCGGCGACGTCAGCCCGCCGTGAGGCGGCCGAGAACCGAGGACACCAATGTTCGACGCGTTGACCATCTTCCTGAACGTCGTGCTCGTGCTCACCAGTGCGTTCCTGATCCTGCTGATCTTGATGCACAAGGGCAAGGGTGGTGGCATGTCCGACATGTTCGGTGGTGGTATGTCGAGCGCGGCGGGCAGCTCTGGGGTCGCCGAGCGCAACCTCAACCGCATCACCGTCGGCATCGCGCTGGTGTGGACCGTCGTGGTCGTTCTCCTCGGGCTCGCCACCAAGGTGAGCTGACGGACCAAGAGCCGCTCAGTGGGGTGCGGCGTCGGGCGGTGGGGGCGCCGCCGGGCACGAGGATCGTCCGTGGGTGTGAGCCCACAGAGTCGAAGGTGAGGACGACACGTGGCATCTGGACACGCCATCCGTGGTTCGCGCGTCGGAGCCGGCCCGATGGGAGAGCAGGAACGCGGCGAGATGGCGCCGCGGACCGTGGTCTCCTACTGGTGCCTCAACGGTCATGAGACACGGCCGAGCTTCGCCGCGATCGAGCAGCTGGAGCCCCCCGAGTTCTGGGACTGTCCGCGCTGCGGGTTCCCGGCCGGGCAG
Organism: Isoptericola sp. GX10416; assembly: GCF_056590155.1. Taxonomy (NCBI): domain Bacteria; kingdom Bacillati; phylum Actinomycetota; class Actinomycetes; order Micrococcales; family Promicromonosporaceae; genus Isoptericola; species Isoptericola sp. GX10416. The sequence goes on from NZ_JBWPVO010000001.1 coordinate 92,347, forward strand.
GACGCGGCACACCCGCCGGCTCCGCTGCGCAACGAGCCGTACAAGACGCATCTGGCCTACGTGAAGGAGCGGCGGTCCGAGGAGGACGGCGCTGCCCTGCTGGAGGAGGCTCTCGCGACGTTGCGGGACCGGCGCTCCGGAGGGCTCGCGACGACTCGCTGACGCACGAGGGGCGGTCCCGTACTCGGGACCGCCCCTCGCGTCGTCGGGGTGAGGCCGCTCAGTCGCGCCCGGAGGCCGCCGCGGCGTCGAGCAGCCACAGCGTCCGGTCGTGCCCGACGGCGCGCACGGCGGGCACCTGGGTCACCGGGCCGTCGGCCAGCGCGGCAGCCGCCTGAGCCGCCTTCTCGGCCCCGGCGGCGACCACCCACACCTCGCGAGCCAGGCCGATGGTGGCAAAGGTCAGCGACACCCGCTCGGACGGCGGCTTGGGGGAGTCGTGGACCGCGACCACGGACCCGGCGGCGGCGAGCGCGGGATGCTCGGGGAAGAGCGACGCGACGTGCCCGTCGGGGCCCATGCCGAGCAGGAGCACGTCGAACGACGGTGCGGCGGCGCCGTCCGACGCGAAGGTGGCGAGCTCGGCGACGTAGCTCGCGGCCGCCTCCTCGGGCGTGCTCGCCTCGTCGGCGGCGTCGCCGTGCGGCAGCACGGCGTGGATGTTGCGGGCGGGCAGACCGGACGACGCGACGAGATCGTCGAGCAACGCCTCGCGTGCCTGCGTCTCGTTCCGGTCGGCGTCACCGGCAGGCAGGAAACGCTCGTCCCCCCACCACAGGTGCACGCCCGACCAGTCGACCGCGGCCCGCAACGGGCTGCTCGCCGCCGCGGCGAGAGTCTTGATGCCGACGGTGCCGCCGGTGAGGACGACGTGCACGGGGCGACGGACGGACTGGACGTCCAGGATGCGGATGAGGAGCCGGGCCGCGGCGGCTTCCGCGAGGACGGTGGGGTCCGGGTGGACGACGACCAGGCGGGTGCTCATGCGATCTCCTCCGTGCACGACCGTTGCGGTGCCTCGCTCCGGTGCACCTCGTTCCTCGACGCCCCTGCGCGGGGGCTCCTCACGCTCATGCCGCCGCCTCGACCGTGTCGACCCGGGCCAGGCCCTTGCTGAGCACCTGACCGTAGATCTCGTCCGGGTCGAGCCTGCGCAGCTCCTCGATGAGTGCCTCCGAGAGCGAGCGGATGGGCAGGGACATGCGCCGCTCGGGCTTGCCGGGCTGGCTGATCGTGACGACCCGACCGTCAGGACGGTCCAGGACGATCGGGCCGCTCTTGCGCTCCAGGGTGACCCGGGTGATCGCGTCGGTGCCCTCGGTGCGCTCGACGGTCGCCGGGCACTTCAGCTTCAGCCCGAGCCAGGCGGCCAGGAGGTCGAGCGACGTGTGCTGGGACTGTCCCTCGACCCGGACGGCGATGACCGGCTCGTACGGCGGCTGGTCGATCGCCGCCGCGATCAGGCCGCGCCACAGGGTGACACGAGCCCAGGCGAGGTCGGTGTCGCCCTCGGTGAACGACCCGGCGAGGCGCCCCAGCATCCCGACCGGGTCGCTCGCCGTCGTGGTGTCGGTGATGCGTCGCTGCGCCATCGCGCCCAGGGGGTCGGCGGTGGGGTGCTCCGGACCGCCGCTGGGCCACCAGACGACGATGGGCGCGTCCGGCAGCAGCAGCGGCATCACCAGGGTGTCGGGATGGTCCTGCAGCGGCTCGGCGCACCGCAGCACGACGACCTCGGAGGCGCCGGCGTCGCCGCCGACGCGGATCTGGGCGTCGAGGCGGCCCGCGGGCGCCCGCGTGGCGAGCGGCGCGACGACGACGACGCGGCAGGGGTGCTCGTGGCTGGCCTCGTTGGCGGCGCTCACCGCTGCCTCGATGTCGTCTTCGAGGGCGACGACGACGAGCGTCAGCACACGGCCCAGCGCGACCGCGCCGCCCTCGTCGCGCAGGTGGTCGAGCCGCTTGCTGACGGCGTTCGTCGTGGTGTCCGGCATGTCGATGATCATGGGTGTGCTCCTTCGTCGTGCCGGCGAATCAGGGACGGCGCCACGTGCGGCCGTCGCGGGCCATCATGGCGTCCGCCGACGACGGACCCCACGAGCCGGACGGGTACGGCTCGGGCCGGCCCTTGTTGCCCCAGTGCGCGATGACCGGATCGAGGATCTTCCAGGACAGCTCGACCTCCTCGCGGGTGGGGAAGAGCGGCGGGTCGCCCAGCAGGACGTCGAGGATGAGCCGCTCGTAGGCCTCGGGGGAGGACTCGGTGAAGGAGTGTCCGTAACCGAAGTCCATGGTGACGTCGCGGACCTCCATCGCGGTCCCCGGGACCTTCGCGCCGAACCGCAGCGTGACGCCCTCGTCGGGCTGGACCCTGATGACGAGGGCGTTGCTGCCCAGGTCGGAGGTGAGCGAGCTCTCGAACGGCAGGTGCGGCGCCGTCTTGAAGACGACGGCGACCTCGGTCACGCGGCGGCCCAGACGCTTGCCGCTACGCAGGTAGAACGGGACACCGGCCCAGCGGCGGTTGTCGATGTCGAGCCGGACCGCGGCGTAGGTCTCGGTGGTGGACTCGGGGTTGAAGCCTTCCTCCTCGAGGAACCCCACGACCTTCTCGCCGCCCTGCCAGGCCGAGGCGTACTGCCCGCGGGCCGTGTGCCGGGACAGGTCCCGCGGCAGGCGGACCGACGACAACGCCTTGATCTTCTCGGCGCGCAGCGCGTCGGCGTCGAAGTTGACGGGCTCCTCCATCGCGACGAGTGCGAGCAGCTGGAGCAGGTGGTTCTGGATGACGTCGCGTGCTGCGCCCACGCCGTCGTAGTACCCGGCGCGCCCGCCGATGCCGATGTCCTCGGCCATCGTGATCTGGACGTGGTCCACGTAGTTGCTGTTCCAGAGCGGCTCGAACATCTGGTTCGCGAAGCGGAGCGCCAGGATGTTCTGGACCGTCTCCTTGCCGAGATAGTGGTCGATGCGGAAGACCGACTCCGGCTCGAACACCTTCGAGACGACGCTGTCGAGCTCGCGGGCGGACTGCAGGTCGTGGCCGAACGGCTTCTCGATGACGACCCGACGCCAGGCGTCCTCCGCCGACTCCGAGAGGCCCGAGCTCGAGAGCTGCTCGCAGACGAGGGGGAACGCGCTCGGCGGCACCGAGAGGTAGAAGGCGTGGTTGCCACCGGTGCCACGTTCGGCGTCCAGCTCCTCGACCGTCTTGCGCAGCCTCTCGAACGCCTCCGGGTCGTCGAACGAGCCCTGGACGAACCGGATGCCCTCGCTGAGCTGCTGCCACGTCGCCTCACGGAACGGGGTGCGCGCGTGCTCCTTGACCGCGTCGTGGACGATCTCGCAGAAGTCCTGGTCGTCCCACTCGCGACGGGCGAACCCGGTGAGGGCGAAGCCGGGGGGCAGGAGCCCGCGGTTGGCGAGGTCGTAGACCGCCGGCATGAGCTTCTTGCGCGACAGGTCGCCGGTGACGCCGAAGATCACCAGCCCGCAGGGGCCGGCTATCCGGGGCAGCCGCAGGTCGAGAGGATCGCGCAGCGGGTTCTGCTCAGCAGTGATCTTGGCCGGTCTCACGGTGCCCCGTCTCTCTCGTGGTGCTGTTCTGTTGGTGCGTGATGGTCGTCGCCCGGCGCTCAGGCGCCGGCAGCGTCGAGCCCGGTCTTGGTCGTGGTGAGGAGCTCGTCCCAGCTCTTCTCGAACTTCGACACGCCCTCGTTCTCGAGCCGGGCCGTGACCTCGTCCATGGAGATGCCCTGCGCCTCGACGGCGGCCAGGGTCGCGAGCGCCTCGCCGGCGGTCCCGGAGACGGTGTCGCCCGAGATCTCGCCGTGGTCCGCGACGGCGTCGAGCGTCGCCTGCGGCATCGTGTTGACGACGCCGGGCGCGACGAGCTCGGTGACGTAGAGGGTGTCGGGGTATGCGGGGTCCTTGACACCGGTGGACGCCCACAGGGGGCGCTGCGGCTTCGCGCCGGCCGCCGCCAGTGCCTGCCAGCGCTCGGAGGCGAACACCTCCTCGTAGGCGGCGTAGGCCAGACGAGCGTTCGCGATCGCCGCCTTGCCGCGCAGCGCGAGCGCCTCCTCGGTGCCGACGTCGGTGAGCGCCGCGTCCACGGCGGCGTCGACGCGGGAGACGAAGAACGAGGCGACGGAGGCGATCGGCGCCAGGTCGTGGCCGGCCTCCCGGGCCCGCTCGAGCCCCGCGAGGAACGCGTCCATGACGTCGCGATAGCGGTCGATGGAGAAGATCAGCGTGACGTTGACGCTGAACCCTGCGGCGATCGTCTCGGTGATGGCCGGCAGGCCCTCGACGGTGGCGGGGATCTTGATCATGATGTTGGGCCGGTCGACGGTGGTCCACAGCCGGTGCGCCGTCTCGACGGTCGCCGCGGTGTCACGGGCCAGGCGGGGGTCGACCTCGATGGAGACCCGGCCGTCGACGGTGTCGGTGGCGTCGTAGACGCCGCGCAGCACGTCCGCCGCCGCCCGCACGTCGTCGGTGGTGATCATCTCCACCGCCGCCTCCACGTCGGTCCCGGCCAGCTCGGTCAGGGCGGAGTCGTAGGCGTTCCCCGCGGAGAGCGCAGCAGCGAAGATCGTGGGGTTGGTGGTGACGCCGACGACGTCGTGGGAGTCGATCAGCCCGGCGAGGTTGCCGGTGTCGAGCCGCTCGCGCGAGAGGTCGTCCAACCAGATGGACACGCCTGCCTCGGAGAGGCGCTGGGTGGGTCGGTTCGTCTCGGTCATCTCAGGTCTCCTGCCTCGACGTCGGTGGCCTCACCACCGCGTTGGTCACATGGTGGACGACGACGGCGGCCGACGCCTGCCGGCCGCCGTCGTCGGACGTGCTACGCGCCGCGGACCGCCGCGACGGACTCGCGGGCTGCGGCTGCCACGGCCTCGGCGGTGATGCCGAACTCGCGGTAGAGCGTCTGGTAGTCGGCGGACGCCCCGTAGTGCTCCAGCGAGACGCTGCGCCCGGCGTCGCCGACGATGTCGCGCCAGCCCTGCGCCACACCGGCCTCGACGGAGACGCGCGCCCGGACGGCCGCCGGCAGCACCGACTCGCGGTACGCGGCGTCCTGCCGGTCGAACCACTCGCGGCTCGGCAGCGACACGACGCGCGCGGCGACGCCGTCCGCCGCGAGGAGCTCGCGCGCCTCGACGGCCAGCTGGACCTCGGAACCGGTGCCCACGAGGATGACGTCCGGCGTGCCGTCGGTGTCGAGCAGGGTGTACCCGCCCTTGAGCGTGCCTTCCGCTCCGGCGAATCCCTCGGTGCCCCGCGGGAACGTGGGCACGCCCTGACGAGTCAGGACGAGCCCGGCCGGGTGGTCGCGGCCCTCGAGGATGCCGCGCCAGGCCCACGCGGTCTCGTTGGCGTCGGCGGGGCGGACGATGTCGAGGCCGGGGATGGCGCGCAGCGCGGCGAGGTGCTCGACCGGCTGGTGGGTCGGACCGTCCTCGCCGAGGCCGATCGAGTCGTGCGTCCACACGAACGTGCTGGGGATGCCCATGAGGGCGGCCAGCCGGACCGATGCGCGCATGTAGTCGGAGAACTGCAGGAAGGTGCCGCCGTACGGGCGGGTGAGCCCGTGCAGGACGATGCCGTTCAGGATCGATCCCATGGCATGCTCACGGATGCCGAAGTGCAGCGTGCGGCCGTAGGGGTCGCCCGGGAACTTCTTCGTGGCGTGCTCGATCGGGACGAACGACGTCGCACCGTCCATGGTGGTGTTGTTCGAGCCGGCGAGGTCCGCCGAACCGCCCCAGAGCTCGGGCAGGACGTCGGCCAGCGCGGAGAGCACCTTGCCGGAGGCGGCGCGGGTCGCGATGCCCTTCGTCGACTCCTCGAACTGGGGCAGCGCGTCGGCCCAGCCCTCGGGCAGCTCACCGGCGGTGAGGCGCTCGAGGAGCGCCGCGCGCTCGGGGGCGGCCGTCTTCCACGCCTCGAAGGCGGTGTCCCACGCCGCGCGCTGGTCGCTCTGACGCTCCGCGACGGCGCGGGTGTACGCGAGGACCTCGTCGTCGATGTGGAAGGACTTCTCGGGGTCGAGCTCGAGCACGGTCTTCATGCCCGCGACCTCGTCGGCGCCCATGGCGGAGCCGTGGATGCCGCCGGTGTTCTGCTTGGTGGGTGCCGGCCAACCGATGATGGTGCGCAGCGCGATGATGGAGGGCTTGCCGGTCTCGGCCTTCGCGGCGTCGAGCGCTGCGGCGAGCTCGTCGGTGTCCTCGGCGTAGCCGGTGCCGCCCTGCGTGAAGTCGACCCGCTGGGTGTGCCACCCGTAGGCCTCGTAGCGAGCGAGGACGTCCTCGGTGAACGCGATGTCCGTGTCGTCCTCGATCGAGATCTTGTTGTCGTCCCAGATCACGACGAGGTTGCCGAGCTGCTGGTGCCCGGCGAGGGAGGATGCCTCGGAGGTCACGCCCTCCTGCAGGTCGCCGTCGGAGGCGATCACGTACACGTGGTGGTCGAACGGCGAGGTCCCCGGTGCGGCGTCGGGGTCGAGCAGGCCCCGCTCGCGGCGCGCGCCGTAGGCCATGCCGACGGCGGAGGCGAGCCCCTGGCCGAGCGGCCCGGTCGTGATCTCGACGCCGGGCGTGTGGCCGTACTCGGGGTGGCCCGGGGTCTGCGAGTCCCAGGTGCGCAGCGCGGCGATGTCGTCCATCTCCATGCCGTAGCCGGCGAGGAAGAGCTGCAGGTACAGCGTCAGCGACGAGTGCCCCGCGGAGAGCACGAACCGGTCGCGTCCCACCCAGGCCGGATCGCTCGGGTCGTGGCGCATCGTCTTCTGGAAGAGCAGGTACGCGGCGGGCGCGAGAGAGATCGCGGTGCCGGGGTGGCCGGAGCCGCACTTCTCGACGGCGTCGGCGGCGAGCGCCTTGATGGACTTGACCGCGCGCGCGTCGAGTTCGTTCCACTCGAGCGGCGACAGTGCGGGGTCGAACGCGTTCACGTATGCCTCTTTCCTGCCCGAGGCGTGGCCCCGGGAGCTCTGCTGCTGTGGCCGGGCGCGGCAGGCCTCGCCTCTGGCGGCGAGGACGGTCATCGTGCACAGCGGACGAACCGGTGCGCACGACGGCACCAGTGCCCTGCGGTGTGCGTCTCCACACTAGCGGTGACGGGCGGACAACGCGCCCATGCCTCGAATCCATCCCACCATGTGGGCGCGACGAGATCGTCGGCCCACGCACTGACGTTTCTCACACCGCTCCGGCACCCGGCGAGGACGAGAGATCGCACAGGTCGGCGTACGATGGGCCCGACCGACCGACCCCCTCGCGAACGGAAGCATGAGGCGCGTGAGCACCCCGAGCCGCACGACGTCCGACTCGTCGACCACACGCGCCGCAGTGCACCGTCCCGACGGCGCTCGTGCGGCGTCCTGGCGGGACCGCGTCGGCGCCTACGTCGCCCTCACCAAGCCGCGCATCATCGAGCTGCTGCTGGTGACCACCGTGCCGACGATGATCCTCGCGCAGGGCGGGCTGCCAGACCTGTGGCTCGTCGTCAAGACGCTCGTCGGCGGCGCGCTCGCGGCCGGGTCGGCCAACGCCTTCAACTGCTATCTCGACCGGGACATCGACGAGGTGATGAACCGCACCAAGCGGCGACCCCTCGTCACCGGGGAGGTCCTGCCGCGCAGCGCGCTGATCTTCGCCACGGCGCTCGGCACGGTGTCGCTGGTGTGGTTCGCCTGGCTCGTGAACCTGCAGGCGGCATGGCTGACGGGTGGGGCGATCGCCATCTACGTCGTCGGCTACACGATGATCCTCAAGCGGCGCACCTCGCAGAACATCGTCTGGGGCGGCATCGCCGGCTGCATGCCGGTGTTCATCGGGTGGGCGGCCGTGACCGGGTCGCTGAGCTGGGCGGCGCTGGCGCTGTTCGGCGTCATCTTCTTCTGGACGCCGCCGCACTACTGGCCGCTGTCGGTCAAGTTCAAGAAGGACTACGAGAACGCGGGCGTGCCGATGCTGCCCGTGGTCGCCTCCGACCGCCGCGTCGCAGCCGAGATGGTCGGCCACACGGTGGCGATGATCGCCTGCTCGCTCGCGCTGGTGCCGCTCGCCGGCATGACGTGGGTGTACACCGCCGTCGCCGTCGTGACGGGCGGATGGTTCCTCTGGCTCACTATCGCCATGCTGCGCAAGGCCCAGGGCCGGACCCGGGGAGGCCCGGGGGCGATGAAGGTCTTCCACGCCTCGATCACGTACCTCACCGTGCTGTTCGTCGCCGTCGCGGTCGACGTCTTCCTCCCGTTCTGACCTGCCGGCGGCCGGGAACGGGCATGATGGGCGTGTGACCGCTCCCGCTGACCTGCAGCCCGCCCTCGAGGCGGCCCTGCGCGACTACCTCGCCCACGTGCGGGTCGAGCGCGGCCTGTCGGCGAACACGGTCGCGGCCTACCGGCGGGACCTGGACCGTTACGCGCGGTTCCTGGCCGGTGCCGGCCGCACCACCCTCGAGCAGGTGACCGAGCACGACGTGACGGCGTTCCTGACGGCGGTCCGCGAGGGCTCGGACGACGGGCGCGCACTCTCGGCGTCGTCGGCGGCCCGTTCTCTGGCGGCCGTGCGGGGCTGGCACCGGTTCGCCCGTGCCGAGGGGATGGCGTCCGAGGACCCGTCGGCCGAGGTGGCGGCCCCCACCCAGACGAGGCGGCTGCCGCACGCTCTGAGCATCGACGACGTCGCGCGGCTCCTCGACGCCGCGTCGTCGGGGGACACCCCTGCGGGCCTGCGCGACCGGGCGCTGCTCGAGCTGCTGTACTCCACCGGCGGGCGGATCAGCGAGGTGGTCGGACTGGACGTCGACGACGTGGGGTCCGACGCGCTCGTGCGGCTCTTCGGCAAGGGCAGCAAGGAGCGCATCGTGCCGGTCGGTTCGTACGCGCGCGACGCCGTGGACGCTTACCTCGTCCGAGCCCGACCGGTGCTGGCGGCGGCCGGCTCCGCCCGCGGCCGGAGCACCCCGGCGCTGTTCCTCAACACCCGCGGCAACCGGCTCTCGCGGCAGAGCGCCTGGGCCGTGCTGCAGGGCGCCGCCGAGCGCGCGGGCCTGACCGAGCATGTCTCGCCGCACACGCTGCGGCACTCGTTCGCGACCCACCTGCTCGCGGGCGGCGCGGACGTCCGGGTGGTCCAGGAGCTGCTGGGCCACGCGTCGGTCACGACCACGCAGATCTACACGATGGTCACTCCCGAGGCGCTCCGTGAGGTCTACGCCGCCACGCACCCGCGGGCCCGCTAGCGCGCGCCGTCACGCACCCGTGGCGACCCGAGGGCCGATGTCCACCACGCCGCGCGGCGGACCGGTGCCCGGCAGACCACCGGTGTAGCGTGACGGACGTGAGCGACGCACCCGGGGGGAGCGACACGATGACGCAGTCCGCGACGGCCGAGAGCACGTTGCCCGGGGTCCCGGGCCGGCAGCAGGACGACGGACCGGCCACCGACGTGGTTGGCCGGCCGCTGCCCGACTTCCCCGAGCCACCGCCCCGCAGCACGCACGGCCCGGCGAGGATCGTGGCGATGTGCAACCAGAAGGGCGGCGTCGGCAAGACGACGACCACGATCAACCTCGGCGCGGCCCTGGCCGAGTACGGCCGCAGGGTGCTCCTGGTCGACTTCGACCCGCAGGGCGCCGCGTCGGTCGGCGTGGGGATCAGTCCGCACGAGCTCGACCTGAGCGTCTACAACCTGATCATGGACCGTGACGTCGAGCTGTCGGACGTCGTGCGGACGACGGCCATCGAAGGGCTCGACGTGGTCCCGGCGAACATCGACCTGTCGGCGGCGGAGGTCCAGCTCGTCGGCGAGGTCGCCCGCGAGTCGATCCTGTCGCGGGCCCTGCGCCCGGCTCTCGCCGACTACGACGTGATCCTGGTCGACTGCCAGCCGTCCCTGGGGCTGCTCACGGTGAACGCCCTGACGGCAGCCCACGGCGTGCTCATCCCGCTCGAGTGCGAGTTCTTCGCGCTGCGCGGTGTCGCCCTCCTGGTCGAGACCATCGACAAGGTCAAGGATCGTCTCAACCCGGACCTCGAGGTGGACGGCATCCTGCCGACCATGTTCGACTCGCGCACGCTGCACTCGCGCGAGGTCGTGCAGCGGGTCCACGAGGCCTTCGGTGACACGCTGCTGCACACGGTCATCGGGCGGACCGTGAAGTTCCCGGACGCCTCGGTGGCTGCCGAGCCGATCACCGCCTACGCCCCCACCCACCGGGGGGCGTCCGCCTACCGGCAGCTCGCGCGCGAGCTCGTGGCCCGTGGAAGCACCTCCTGATCCCGGCCGGACCGAGACGCCGCGGGCGGGGGCGTTCACGGTCCACCTCGCCAACTTCGACGGTCCGTTCGACCTGCTGCTCTCGCTGATCAACGCACGCAAGCTCGACGTCACCGAGGTGGCGCTGGCTGAGGTGACCGACGACTTCGTGGCGCACATCCGAGCGGCGGACACGGCCTCGCGGGAGGCGGCGGGTCGCGGCGAGGAGCACCCCTCGTGGGACCTCGGTGCGGCGAGCGAGTTCCTGGTCGTCGCAGCGACCCTGCTCGACCTGAAGGCCGCCAGGCTGCTGCCGGGCATCGCCGAGGAGGACGCCGAGGACCTGGAGCTGCTGGAGGCGCGCGACCTGCTGTTCGCCCGGCTGCTGCAGTACCGCGCCTACAAGGAGGTCTCCGCCGTGCTGGCCGATCGGCTGGCCACGGAGGGGCGGCGGGTGCCGCGCTCGGTCCCGATGGAGAGCCACCTGGCGGCGATGCTGCCCGAGCTGGTCTGGACCCTCGACGCCGACCGGATCGCCGTGCTGGCGGCGAAGGCCCTCGAGCCGAGGCTGCCCCCGGTGGTCGGGCTCAGCCACCTGCACGCGCCCGCGGTGAGCGTGCGCGAGCAGGCGGTCGTCGTCGCCCGAAGGCTGCGGCGAGACCACGTCGCGACCTTCCGCGCGCTGGCGGCGGGGGAGGAGCGCCTCGTGGTGGTGGCGCGGTTCCTGGCGCTGCTGGAGCTCTTCCGCAACGGTCAGGTGGCGTTCGACCAGGTGGTGGCGCTCGGCGAGCTCACCGTGCGGTGGACCGGCGACGACGGCGGCGACGAGATCGGCGAGGAGTTCGAGGAGTTCGAGGGCGCCGTGGAGGGAGCAGCATGACGGAGACCGACATGACGGAGACCGACGCGACGGAGACCGTCGCGGTGGCCCGGTCCGAGGTCGCCGGGACGTCGTTGAGCGCTCAGAGCGCCGCGGAGCCCGTCGACGTCGATGATCTCCCCGGCGGGCTGGAGGCGGCGCTGGAGTCGATCCTCATGGTCGCCGAGGCGCCGGTGGAGACGGAACGGCTCGCCGTCGCCGTGGGGCGTCCGACGGCGGAGGTCACCGACGTGCTCGAACGCCTCGCCGCGGAGTTCCGCGGCGAGACGGGACAGCGTGCGCGCGGCTTCGAGCTGCGCCGGGGCGCGGGGGGCTGGCGCGTCTACTCCTCGCGGGAGCACGCCGACGTCGTGAGCCGGTTCGTGCTGGAGGGACAGTCGTCGCGGCTGAGCCAGGCGGCGCTCGAGACGCTGGCGGTGGTCGCCTACCGCCAGCCCGTGACGCGCGGGCAGGTGTCCGCGGTCCGTGGCGTCAACGTCGACGGCGTCGTGCGCACCCTGCTGGCTCGCGGCCTGGTGGCCGAGGTCGGGCAGGACCCGCTCTCGGGCGCGGTGCTGTTCGGCACCACGGCGGAGTTCCTGGACCGGATGGGCTGGTCGTCGCTGGAGGACCTCCCGCCGCTCGCGCCGCACCTGCCCGGTGTCGAGGCGGTCGGCGACCTCACCGACTGACGCCTGCGACAATGGACCCATGCCCACCTCACGCCGCGGCGGCCGCCGTCGCCCCCAGCAGTCGAACGCAGCACAGAATCGTCCGGTGGACGTCCACGTCGCCGACGGGGTCCGGCTGCAGAAGGTGCTCGCACAGGCCGGGCTCGGCTCGCGTCGCAAGTGCGAGGAGCTGATCTCCGAGGCACGCGTCGAGGTCGACGGCCAGATCGTCACGGAGCTCGGCGTGCGGATCGACCCGGGCAAGGCGGTCGTCCGCGTGGACGGCATGACCGTCCAGCTCGACCCGTCGAAGATCACCGTGGCGGTGAACAAGCCGCTGGGCATGATCTCCGCCATGAGCGACCCGGAGGGCCGCCCCACGGTGGCGGAGCTGGTCAAGGACCGGCCCGAGCGGCTCTTCCACGTCGGGCGGCTCGACGCGGACTCCGAGGGTCTGCTGCTCCTGACCAACGACGGCGAGCTCGGCAACCGGCTCGCGCACCCGAGCCGCGAGATTCCCAAGACGTACCTCGTCACCGTCGAGGGCGGCGAGGTCTACCCCCGGATCATGAAGCACCTCACCTCCGGGGTGGAGCTCGACGACGGCACGGCACGCATGGACAAGGTTCGTGTCGTCGACGCCGTGCCGGGGCACTCGATGCTCGAGGTGGTTCTTCACGAGGGCCGCAACCGCATCGTCCGGCGGATGTTCGAGGCCGTCGGCTTCCCCGTGACCCGCCTGGTGCGCACCCGCATCGGCCCGATCGCCCTCGGCGACCTGAAGGTCGGCCGGTCCCGCGTGCTGGGGCGCACCGAGCTCGGCACGCTCATGCGCGCCGTCGACCTCTGACCCCACTCCCACCCACCACCGACACAGAAACGAGCACCAGTGGTCACCATCGCCGTCGACGGTCCGTCCGGATCCGGCAAGTCCAGCGTCTCGAAGGCCGTCGCCGCCCGGCTCGGCCTCGCCTACCTCGACACCGGCGCGATGTACCGCGCCGCGACGCTGTGGTGCGTCCGCAGCGGGGTGGCGCTCGACGACACCGGCGCGGTGGCCGCTGCGGTGCGGGACATGCCGCTGGCGATGGGCGTCGACCCGGCCGCCCCGGGGATTCTTCTGGACGGCGACGACGTCGCGACGGCGATCCGGACCACCGACGTCACCGCGGTCGTGTCGAAGGTCGCCACGAATCTGGAGGTGCGCGACGAGCTGCGTCGCCGTCAGCGGGCGATCATCGCCGACGAGGCGGACGGAGGCTTCTCCGCCGGGCGCGGCATCGTCGCCGAGGGCCGGGACATCACGACCGTCGTCGCCCCGGACGCCGACGCCCGCGTGCTCCTCGTGGCCAGCGAGGAGGCACGCCTGCGCCGTCGCTCGCTCGAGGTCCACGGCGTCGCGGACGCCACCTCCGTCGAGGCGACGCGGGACCAGGTGCTGCGCCGCGACCGCGACGACGCGACCGTGAGCACGTTCCACGTCGCGGCCGACGGCGTGGTGACGGTCGACTCCAGCGACCTGGACTTCGAGCAGACCGTGGAGGCCGTGCTGACGGTGGTGGAGCGCGCCGCCGTCTGACCGCCCGCGGGCGGACGCCCGCCCGGCGTGACGCGCGTCTCGTCGGGCAGGACGGTACGACGTGGTGCCGACCCGTGCGCACCTGGGACAATGGCTGACATGACCACCCCCGCCGACGGCCCCGAGACCACGCCCGCCGACGCCACCGACGCTCCCTTCGAGGACGCAGCGGACGCAGCGACGGTCGCGACCGAGTTCGTGGACGACGACGCGCGCGAGCGCGCCCTGCGCGCCGGTCTGGAGGACTTCGAACTCGACGAGTCCGACCTCCTCCTGCTCTCCGACGAGTGGGACGAGGACGGCTCCGCCCCCGCGGAGCACGCCCTGCCGGTGCTGGCCGTCGTGGGGCGGCCGAACGTCGGAAAGTCGACCCTCGTCAACCGCATCCTGGGCCGGCGCGAGGCGGTCGTGGAGGACACGCCCGGCGTGACCCGCGACCGTGTCAGCTATCCCGCCGAGTGGTCCGGGCGGCACTTCATGCTGGTCGACACCGGGGGCTGGGAGGTCGACGTCGCCGGCATCGAGTCCAAGGTGGCGGAGCAGGCCGAGGTCGCGATCTCGCTGGCCGACGCGGTCGTCTTCGTGGTGGACGCGCAGGTCGGCGCGACGGCGAGCGACGAGCGCGTCGTCGAGCTCCTGCGCCGCTCGGGCAAGCCGGTGGTGCTGTGCGCCAACAAGGTCGACGGTCCCACCGGGGAGGCCGACGCGGCCTACCTGTGGGCGCTGGGGCTCGGCGAGCCGCAACCGGTCTCCGCGCTGCACGGGCGCGGGACGGGCGACCTGCTGGACGCCGTCCTGGACGCGCTGCCCGAGCACTCCGCGCACGGGACCCTGCGGCCCGAGGGTCCGCGCCGCGTCGCCCTGGTGGGCCGGCCGAACGTCGGCAAGTCGTCGCTGCTGAACAAGATCGCGGGCTCCGAGCGCGTGGTGGTGGACGAGGTGGCGGGCACGACCCGCGACCCGGTCGACGAGCTCGTCGAGATCAAGGGCATCCCGTACTGGTTCGTGGACACGGCGGGCATCCGCCGCCGGGTGCACCAGACCAGCGGCGCGGACTTCTACGCCTCCCTGCGGACCCAGGCCGCGATCGAGAAGGCGGAGGTCTCGGTGGTCCTGGTGGACGCCTCGGTCCCGCTCACCGAGCAGGACACGCGCGTCATCTCCCAGGTGGTCGACGCCGGCCGGGCGCTGGTCATCGCCTACAACAAGTGGGACCTCATGGACGAGGACCGCCGGCCGTACCTGGAGCGCGAGATCGAGCGCGACCTCGTGCAGGTCACGTGGGCGCCGCGCGTCAACGTCTCGGCCCGGACCGGCTGGCACACGGACAAGCTGGTGCGCGCCCTCGAGACATCCCTGGACTCCTGGGACACGCGCATCCCGACCGGGCGGCTCAACGGGTTCCTGGGCGAGCTCGTCGCCGCCCACCCGCACCCGGTGCGCGGCGGCAAGCAGCCGCGCATCCTGTTCGCGACGCAGGCGTCCACGCGCCCACCGCGGTTCGTGCTGTTCGCCACCGGGTTCATCGAGGCGGGGTACCGCCGGTTCATCGAGCGCCGCCTGCGCGAGACGTTCGGGTTCGAGGGCTCGCCGATCTCGATCAGCGTGCGTGTGCGCGAGAAGCGCCGCCGCCGCTGAGGCCGGGCCGGTGTGACCGGTCTCCCACCGGAGGCCGGCCGGACGCCCCCGGACGTGCGGTATCGTCGCAGCACGAACGAGCAACAGCTCGCGTGCTCTGGGGTCGGTGAAAATCCGAGCCGGCGGTGAAAGTCCGCGACCCGGTCACAGCCAGTGACCGGTTGACCAGGTGGAACTCCTGGACCGACGGTCAAAGTCCGGATGGGAAGACGCACGCGACGCCCTCGCCCGATCGCCGGTGGCGTGGACCCGTCCACACCGAGGTGCCCGAGTGCACCGCAGACCGGCGCGCGGCGACGACGCCGTGCACGCCCCAGCAGTCCGCGACCGGACGACAGGGGCAGCCCATGACCACCGCCACGGCGGGACCCGCCGCGAGACCGGCCGAGACCGACGCGCTCCGACGCGCCATGGAGCTCGCGGCCACCGACGGCCTCGTCCTCGGGCCCAACCCGCGCGTCGGCTGCGTCCTGCTGGACCCGGACGGCGTCACGATCGCCGAGGGCTACCACCGTGGCGCGGGGACCCCCCACGCCGAGGCGGTCGCGCTGGCGAACGCTCGTGCCGCCGTCGGGCCGGACGCCCTGCGCGGTGCCACCGCCGTCGTCACCCTCGAACCCTGCGCCCACACGGGCCGCACCGGGCCCTGCGCGCAGGCGCTGCTCGACGCCGGCATCGTCCGTGTCGTGTACGCCCAGCCGGACCCGAACCCGGTCGCCACCGGCGGAGGTGCGCTGCTGCGCGCTGCCGGCGTGGACGTCGTCGCCGGTGTGCTCGAGGACGAGGCCCGCGCACTCAACCCGGTCTGGACGCGGGCCATGGAGCTCGGGCGGCCCGTGGTGACCTGGAAGGTCGCCACCAGCCTCGACGGGCGCACCGGTGCGGCCGACGGCACCTCGCGGTGGATCACCTCCGCCGCGTCGCGGGCGGACGCGCACCGGCTGCGCGCCGCCTGCGACACCGTGCTCGTGGGCACCGGCACCGTGGCTGCGGACGACCCGTCGCTGACCGTCCGTGACGCCGCCCGGACCGGTCCGCAGCCGCTGCGGGCCGTGATGGGACGGCGCGACCTGCCGCCGTCGTCCCGCCTCGCGGTGCCGCCCCACGACGGGACCGAGACGCTGCACCTGCGCACGCACGACCCGCACGAGGCGCTCGACGCCCTGTGGGCCGCCGACCGCCGGCACGTGCTGCTCGAGGGCGGGGCCACCCTGGCCGCCGCGTTCTGGCGCGCGGGCCTCGTCGACGAGGTCGTGGCCTACGTGGCGCCCGTGCTCCTCGGAGCCGGCCCCGACGCCGTCGGCGACCTCGGCGTCACGACCATCACCGGGGCCGTCCGGCTCGACGTCGTGGACGTCATGGTCGTCGCCCCCAGCACCGACCACCCCGCCGACCAGGCTGACGCCGGGCCGGACGAGACGAACGTGCGGCTCACCCTGCGGCCGCGGAAGGAGTCCTGATGTTCACCGGCATCGTGACCGAGCTCGGCACCGTCCGTGCCCTGGAGGCCACCGCCGACGCGGCGCGGCTGACCGTCGCCGCCACCGACGTGCTCGACGGCGTCCGCCTCGGCGACTCGATCAGCGTCGACGGCTGCTGCCTGACCGTGGCGGCCTTCGACGGCGAGACCTGGACCGCCGACCTCATGGCCGAGACGCTGAAGCGCACCTCGCTCGGTGGTCTCGCGCCGGGCGACCGGGTCAACCTCGAACCCGCGCTGCCCGTGACGGGTCGCCTCGGCGGGCACATCGTGCAGGGGCACGTCGACGGCGTCGGGGCGGTGCTCGCCCGGACGCCGGGCGAGCGGTGGGACGTCGTGGAGATCTCGCTGCCCGCCGAGCTCGCCCGTTACGTCGTGGCCAAGGGGTCGATCGCCGTCGACGGCGTCTCGCTCACCGTGGTCGACGCCGGGGCGGACCGGTTCGCCGTGAGCCTCATCCCCGAGACGCTCGCGCGCACCACGCTCGGTGCCCGGGCCGTCGGGGACCGGGTCAACCTCGAGACGGACGTGCTCGCCCGGCACGTGGAACGGTTGCTCGCGACGGCGGAGGTGGGCTCGTGACCGGGACCACCGGGACAGCGGGGCCGGTCGAGCGCGTCGAGCGTGCGCTCGCCGCCGTGGCCGCGGGGCGCGCCGTCGTCGTCGCGGACGACGAGGGCCGCGAGAACGAGGGCGACCTCATCTTCGCCGCCGAGGCCGCTACGCCCGAGCTCATGGGCTTCCTGGTGCGGCACACGTCGGGGCTCGCCTGCGTCGCCGCGGACGGCGCCACGCTGGACCGGCTCGGGCTGCCCCTGATGGTCGCCGAGAACCGCGACGCCTTCCGGACCGCGTACACGGTCACCGTCGACGCGGCCGACGGCGTGACCACCGGGATCTCCGGCGCCGACCGGGCGCTCACCGCGCGCACGCTGGCCGCCGCGGGCACGCGTCCGGCCGACCTGACCCGCCCCGGGCACGTGCTGCCGCTGCGCGCCCGCGACGGCGGGGTGCTCGAGCGCCGCGGGCACACCGAGGCGGCCGTCGACCTGGCGCGCCTGGCGGGCCGCGGCAGCAGCGGCGTGCTCGCCGAGATCACGCACGACGACGGCACGATGATGCGCCTGCCGGCGCTGCGCGAGTTCGCCGCGCAGCACTCGCTGGAGCTGATCAGCGTGGCCGACCTCGTGGCCTACCGGCGGCTCACCGAGGTGCTCGTGGACCGCCTCGCGGTGACTCGGCTGCCGACGCGGCACGGGACGTTCACCGCCGTGGGCTACCGCGACCGGGTGACCGGCGACGAGCACGTGGGGCTCGTCGCCGGGGCGCTCGCCGACCTCGACGGCGGCGGACCGGTGCTGACCCGGGTGCACTCCGAGTGCCTCACCGGGGACGCGTTCGGCTCGCTGCGCTGCGACTGCGGACCACAGCTGGACGCCTCGCTGCGGGCGATCCAGGAGGCGGGCCGTGGCGTGGTCGTCTACCTGCGCGGGCACGAGGGCCGAGGCATCGGGCTGGTCGCCAAGCTGGCCGCGTACAGCCTGCAGGACGGCGGCCACGACACCATCGACGCCAACCTCGCGCAAGGACTGCCCGTCGACTCGCGGGAGTACACCGCCGCCGCGCACGTGCTGCGGGACCTCGGCGTCGGTGCCGTGCGCCTGCTCACCAACAACCCGGCCAAGGTCGACGGCCTGCGTGCCGGGGGAGTGGAGGTCGCCGAGCGCGTGCCGCTGGCTATCCACCCCGCACCCGACAACGTCGCCTACCTGCGGACCAAGCGGGACCGCATGGGGCACGACCTGCCGAACCTCGAACCCGACGAAGGAGCACCCGTGACCACTCACCCCACCCTGCCCGAGGCAGCCCGATGAGCGGGGCCGGCGCACCCAGCACCCAGCCGACCGACAGCTCGGACCTGCGGGTCGCCGTGATCGCGGCCTCCTGGCACGACACCGTGATGGGGGGCCTCCTGGACGGCGCGCTGCGGGCGTGCCAGGACCATTCCGTCGAACCGGAGGTGCTCCGGGTACCGGGCTCGTTCGAGCTGCCGGTGGCGGCCCAGGCTGCGGCCGCTGCCGGGTTCGACGCCGTCGTGGCCCTCGGCGTCGTCATCCGGGGTGGCACGCCGCACTTCGACTACGTGTGCGCGGCCGCCACCGACGGCCTCAACCGCGTGGCGCTGGACCACACCGTGCCCGTCGGCTTCGGCCTGCTCACCTGTGACGACGAGGCCCAGGCCCTGGACCGGGCCGGGCTGCCCGGGGCCGCGGAGGACAAGGGGTACGAAGCCACGGCCGCGGCGCTCGCGACCGCGCGGGTGGTCCGGTCGATCCGCTCGACGGTGGTGGCCGACGTCCGGTGACCCCGGCCACACCGTCCCCCGTGGGTGGACGAGCAGTGCCCGCTCTGGGGTAGTATTTCGGTCGGCCCTCCGGGGCCGAACCGGTCCGTCGCCGTGACTTCATCGCGGACGGGCCGGACGGGCTGTGGCGCAGCTTGGTAGCGCACTTGACTGGGGGTCAAGGGGTCGCAGGTTCAAATCCTGTCAGCCCGACCGTGCGATGTCTCAGGACATCGGGGTGGCCTGAACCGACGGATCGTCGGTTCAGGCCATTCGTCGTCTCCGGGCGGAGCGGCGAGGCTGGTCAGGACCGGTCGGGTGCGCTCATGTCGGCCGTCGCGGGCGTGCCGTCGGCGAGCCCGTAACGGAGCAGCACGACGCCCTTCGGTCCGGCGGCCGGCGGCTCGATGAGGATCAGGTTCGTCGGGACCTCGCCGCCGTCGAACACCTTCTTGCCGACACCCAGGACGATCGGGTGCACCCACAGGTCGAGACGGTCGAACAGCTTCTCGTACAGGAGCGTCTGCACCAGGTCGAGGCTGCCGACCACCCGGACCTGCTCGTGCCGGTCGCGGACCTCGCGCACGGCGGCGGCCAGCTCGGGCCCGAGCTGCGTGGACCCGGCCCACGGCAGGTCCGGGGTGCCGCGGGAGGCCACGTACTTGGGGACGCGGTTGAAGAGCGTGGCGATGGAGTCGTCGGCACCGCCGGTCTGGTGCGGCCAGTAGGCCGCGAAGATGTCGTAGGTGCGGCGGCCGAGCAGGAGGGCGTCGGTCCCCTCGTACGCGGCGGCGACCTGCGCGCCCGTGACCTCGTCCAGCAGGGGTGCCTGCCAGCCGCCGAACGGGAACCCCCCAGGATCCTCGTCCGGGCCGCCGGGCGCCTGCCCCACGAGGTCGAGGGTGGCGAAGAGCTCGATCTGGATCAGTCCCACGGTGACTCCAGGTGTGGTTGGCAGTGTGCGGGAGTAGTGACCGCCACCCTGCGAGGAACTCATCGAGGCGTCCCGGAGGGGCTGGGCGTCTGGTCCTGGGGAGAGGGTCGGTAGTACCGCTATGGTGGAGTGATGGCTGCCGAACCGATCGATCTCCGTACCTCCAAGCCGGGCGAGGCCGGGGCCGGCGGGTGCGCGTGCGGTCACGCCGACGAGAACGAGATCGTGCTCGACACGCGACAGATCCCCCATGCGATCCGTCATGCGACCATCTTTGGTGCGCTGGGTGCGATCGCGCCAGGGTTCAGTCTCGATCTGGTCGCGAACCACAACCCGCTCCCGCTGCTCTCGCAGCTGACGGAGCGCCGCCCCGGCGAGTTCGAGGTGGCGTACCTCGAAGACGGTCCCGAAGTCTGGAAGTTGCGCCTCACCCGTATCTGACCGGGTGGTCGTGGGCGTGCCCCTCATTCTTTGACGGCGAACAGCCCGCTGGCCCCCTTCTCCGCGTCCGACAGGATGTGGGTCACGAAGGGGTAGTTGCCCGCCTCGGCGAAGACGAGCTCGACGAATCCGCCCTGCGCGGGTTGCAGCGCGAGCGCCTGCGAGCCGCCGGCTCCCGTGCTGCCGCCGTCATGCAACAGGTAGTCGCCCTCGAGGTAGACGGTGTCGAACTGGCCCCCGATGACATGGAACGAGCTGGGCCGGTTGGGTCCGGCGTCCAGCACCCAGACACGCACGCGCTCACCGACGCGGGCTTCGAGGGGAGCGAACATGTACTGGTCGGCGTAGCCGTTGAAGACCACGAGATCTGGGTGCTGCGAGGCGATCGCGGTCGTGTCGGGTTCGCCGCCGTGCGCGCCCAGGTAGTGCTCCGACTGCACGAGCAGGTACTCGCGGTCGATGTCGGGGAGGCCCGGCGGATCGATGATGACGGCCCCGAACATGCCCGCGGCGATGTGCAGCGACATGGGCGCGGTGGCGCAGTGGTACATCCAGATGCCGGCGCGCGTCGCGGTGAAGGTATAGGTCAGCGATTCCCCCGGCGCGATCGTGCGCATGGGTTCGTCAGGGGCGAGAGCCCCGGCGTGGAAGTCGATCGAGTGTCCGATCGTGCCGTCGTTGACGAGGGTGATCTCGAAGGTGTCACCGACCTTGCCCCGCAGTGTGGGGCCGGGCACGGTGTCGCTGAAGGTCCAGGAGCTCTGGCTCGTGTCCGGGGCCACGTCACGTTCGAGATCGCTCACGACGAAGGTGTGCTCGTGCACGGTGGCGGCTGCGGCAGGGCTGAGTGCCGCGTCCGCCGCCTCGAACTCCGGTCCGGGTGTCGCTCCGGATACGGGGTGCGGGGGCGCGTCCGAGCTGTGCGCGCCGGAGCCACCGCGGTCGTGCTCCTCGCCCGGCGGAGCGCCGACCGCGATGATGTCGAGCGTCATGCCGAGCAGGCGGTGGCCCGCGACGGAGCACCACGCGTCGAGATCGCCCGCGACGACACCGGCGTCGACGACCGTCGACTCGCCGGGGGAGAGCCGATCGCCGCGCACGCCGTTGGCGATGGTGAGGTCGTGGTCCATGGTGTCGCCGTTGGTGAGATTGACGACGAGGCGGTTGCCCACGGGAACCTCGATGACGGCGGGTTCGAAGCGCATGTCGTCCATGACGACATCGACGGTCGTGGTCTCGCCCGACGCGCTCGCGCTCGCCGTGGTGCCACCGATCCCGGCAGCGGCAGGGTCGAGGGCGATGCCGCCGGTGGCGGAGAGCACGAGCACGGCGGCAGCAGCGGCGAGCGACCCGGCGGTGCCGGCGCGGTGCGGCGCGCGCTGGGGTGCGCGCCGCACCGCCAGGAGTGCCCGGGCGACGAGCCACAGGAACGACACGAAGACGGTGAAGACGACGAGCGACACGAGGACCCGCACGAGGCTCGGCACGGGGAGCACGTAGAGCACACCACCCGCGTTGACGACCGTGACCCGGAAGACGGCGGCGCGGTCGAGCTCGGCGATGGTGTGTCGGCTCGTCCGGGGTCCACCGCCGATGACCACGGGCAGCAGGTAGCTGAGCGCGCCGACGACGATCTGTGCGGCGAACCCTCCGGCGAACGGGGCGACCAGCCCTGAGAGGGCGACCGCGGCGTCCGCCGCCGTGTCGGCGGTCGAGAGGATGACGCCGAAGGCGACCGTGCATCCGGCGAACCACGCGACGGCGGCCGCGATGCTGAGGGCGGCAAAGCTCGTGGGCCGGGCCTGGCGCGCCTGCTTGGCGCCTTCGACGACGACGAGCACGAGTCCGGCGAGGTAGACGAGCACTCCGAGCGCGACGAGCGGTCCGGTGTCCGCCACGCACGCCGCCGCGACGACGAGCAAGCCCACGACGAGCAACCACAGCGAGCGCCGCGCCGTACGCTCGGCGGTGTCGGTGATGCGCGTGCGAAGGACGGTGGGCCACAGGAGCACGATGGTGCCGACGACCGTGAACCCGATCCAGCCGAGAAGGTTGAACGCGAGATGTGCGGGGTAGATGCGGTCGTACCAGCCCGGGGGCAGGTCGACGCGCGCCAGGAGCACTCCCGCACCGACGCCGATGACGAGCGCCAGCGCGGCAGCGATGTAGTAGTGCACGAGGCGTGCGAAGCGGGCAGGCAGCGCGCGGCGTGCCTGGAGCGTGACGAGTGCGACGTGGGCGAGGGCGACGACGGCGAGAACGACGCCGCCGAAGAGCACGAGGGTCCAGGTGTCGGCGACGATGCCGGTGACGACGAGCGCGGCACCGAGCGTGTGTCCGACGAGCCGGGCGCCGTGCGACACCCTCCCGCCCGGTGCCGGCCGGCGCAGGATGGCGTCGGCGAAGTGCTGGCTCCACACGAGGATCGCGGCGCTCACCGTACCGAGGAGGACGAGGTGCACCATGAGCCATCCGCCGGCGGGAAAGAAGCGGTGCACCGAGATGACGAGGACCGCGGCGACGGCCCACAGCCCCACGAAGCTGTTCATGAGGAGGTACCACGCGCGGCGGGTCATGTCGGGAGTCCCGGTCGCGCGTCGGCTTCCTCCGGGCGTCTCGCAGGTGGCCCGAGCACGGCGGTCGCGACGGCGAGAACCACGAAGAGGAGAAGAGCGACGAGGTTGCCGAGGCCACCCCACCGCACGAGGTCGAGCATCTCGCGTGCGTCACCGGCGACACGCACCGCGAGGGCGACGTGCAGCAGCACGACAGGGAGGTAGAGGAATGGGCGGTACGGCAGGGTGATGCGCAGCACGGCGGGCAGGATGTGGGGCGCGTGCGCCATGATCATCGACATCACGAAGCCGAGGAACACGGCGTGGACGACGGCGTCGTACATCCATCCCTGCGGTTCGCCGACCGCGAGCCAGATCGCACCCGCGACGACGAGCCACACGTAGCCCGCGAGGAGGCACCACGCCATGTAGCGGGGCTGAGCAGCCGCTCGCACGAGTCGGGTGGCGACGTCGAAGCGGACGGCCCACGCGACGAGCAGGAGCAGTGCGGCTCCGAGCACCGGGTAGCCGACGACCGGCAACGTCGGGGCGGCGGCGACGCAGGCGGTGAGCGTGATCGCGAGCG
Organism: Isoptericola sp. GX10416; assembly: GCF_056590155.1. Taxonomy (NCBI): domain Bacteria; kingdom Bacillati; phylum Actinomycetota; class Actinomycetes; order Micrococcales; family Promicromonosporaceae; genus Isoptericola; species Isoptericola sp. GX10416. Next base: position 115,708 of record NZ_JBWPVO010000001.1, read on the forward strand.
CGGTTCCGGCGGCTTCGACGCGCTTCGTGACGGTCGGGGAGATGCGGCCGAGCTCGAGGCGCTCACCGGAGATGGTGAGGATGAGGAAGACGCTCATGCCCGGGAGGATCTCGGGTATACCGAGCCCTCCGAGCCACAGGATGGCGGCGGCGAGCCCTGAGACGGCCCCGAGGGTCTGGACGGCGGTGGCGGTGGCGGGCTGTCGCTGCCAGATGACGGTGTAGAGGGCGACGAGGAGAGCGAAGCCGACGGCGACGGTCGACCGGCCCACGGCATCCGGGACGGGGAGCAGGAGACTCAGGGAGCCGAGCCCGAGCGCGCTGGGCGCGCCGTATCCCCACCAGCGGCGTGCGGCGACGGCGCGTTCGAGGGCGATGAGGGTACCGACGAACCCGAAGACGAGCAGCGGCGCGTGGAGCTCGCCGAGTCGATCGACGCGGAGAGGGCTGTCGAGGCCGAGAAGCTCGAGCGCCGCGGCGAGCCCGAGGAGCAGGGCGGCACCGCCGGGAACGAGGAAGAGCAGCCGCGGGCTCACGCGGCCCGGGCGGCTCACGTGGCCCGGGCGGCCGGACGGCGTGTCACGTGCGAGGTCGGCGCCTGGCGTTCGGCGGGGTGCTGCGGGGCTGCCATGCTCCCAGCGTACTCAGGCGGGTCGCGGCCGTCGTCAGTCGCCCGCCGCCCCGGCGAGGCCGGGGACCCGGACGGACTCGTCCGAGTACGGGGCGAGCAGCAGCGACGCCGTCGCCCACCCCTGGGCGAGCAGGCCGGCGTCGGACTCCGGCTCGGTCGAGCGTTCGGTGCCCTCGTAGCGCACCACCAGTGCTGCGTCGTCGTCGTGCTGCGCCACCCGGGCGTGGACGGCGCCGAACGTGGCGAGAGGTGCCTGGCGCAGCCCGCGCAGCTCGGCGCGCGGCAGGTCGGGCACGTTGACGTTGAGCGTGCGCCGGGACGGGGGACCGGTGAGCAGCCAGTCGAGGGCGTGCGCCGCCACCCACTCCGCGGTCTCCCAGTGCTGCGGGTCGCCGGCGTCCAGCGACACGGCCAGCGACCGCATGCCGAACGTCGCCCCGGACAGCGCGGCGCCCACCGTGCCGGAGTGCAGGACGGCGTTGCCGACGTTCGGGCCCCGGTTCACGCCCGAGAGCAGGACGTCGGGGACGGCCCCGAACGCGCCGTAGGCCGAGACGAAGGCGATGAGTGCAGGATCGGCGGCGACGGCGAGGGATCGCACACCGTCCGGCACGCCCGGCGCGCGGTGGTCCTCGACCATCAGACGGCCGTCCTCCTCGGCGCCGTGCAGCGCCGCCGAGGCGCCCGACGACTCCTCGTGCGGCGCGGCGACCAGCACGTCGAGGCCGGCTGCCTGCGCGCACCGCGCCAGCACCCCGAGGCCGGGGGACGCGATCCCGTCGTCGTTCGTCACCAGTGCCAGCATCATGACCTCCCGAGCTCGTCGACGGACACCTGGGCGGCGAAGGCCTCGATCTCGCCACGGCGACCCGTGCCGAGGCCGTGCCGTGCCACGTTGAGGGCGCCGGCAGCAGCGCCGAGCCGCACCGCCTCCACCAGCGGCAGTTCGCGGGCGAGGCCCACAGCGATGCCGGCCGTCATGGAGTCGCCCGCACCGCGGTGGTCGACGGTGGACACCGACGGTGTCGTGAGCGTCCATCCGCCGTCCGCCGTCACGACGATCGTCGGCTCCTCCGCCCGGGAGACGACGATGGCGGCCAGGCCCTCGGCCACCCACGCCTCGGCCGCCTGTCGCAGCCCCGCCACGGAGTCGTCGTCGGCCGCGCCGGACTCGACCATCTCCTGGTCGCTCATCTTCAGCACCGCGATCGCCTCGTGCCCGACGGCGATGGCGAGCTCGCCGCTCAGGTCGGCGACGACGGGGGTGCCCGACGACGCGACGTCGCGCGCGAGCCGCGCCAGATGGTCCGGCGGGATCCCGACGTCGTGCTGGTTGCCCGTCAGCACGCAGACGTCGGACTCCAGCGCGCCGACGAGGGCGATGCCGTAGAAGTCGTCGATCGCGTGCCGGTCGAGGGGGATGGGAGGCATCGTGAGGAGCCGGGGGTCTCCGCCGCCGCGCCGGTCGCGCAGGAGCGTCCCACCGCCGCCCTGCGCGGGTGAGCGCACCTCGAGGCCGCGCGACCGCGCCAGGTGGGCGCTGATCTCGCCGGTCTCGCCCCCGAACGGGCCGCAGACGACGACCTCCGCGTCGAGCGAGCGGGCCATGGTCGCCACCCACAGTCCTTGTCCGCCCGGGTGCAGATGGATCTCGGGGACGTCGCGGGCGCGGTCCGTCTCGATCTCGATCGTCAGCAGCGGCTCCGGCGCCACGACGCAGACGGTGGGGGGCGGATCGGATGACATGTCAGGGACCATAGGCAGGATCTCGTCCTCCCGCCGGGTGGCACGGTGGCGGCCGCGGTTGCGAGGCGACGCGAGCCTGACACGGTGGCTGTGACGCCCACGCGGGCAAGGAGGACATCGCCGCCCGGCGTCCGGACGCGGATCGGTGCGCCCCGGCCGTTGCCGTGACGGCGCGCCGGTCACGCCTACGAGCGCTGGTCGGCCCGCGACAGCCGCCGGACGAGGGCGTGCACGCCCGCGCCGATCACGAGTAGGATCCCGGCGAGCACCCAGTGCCGAAGCTCCTGCTGGGTGAGCAGGAGCAGGCAGGAGGCGATCGCGAGGACAGGCATCACCGTGGGCGAGCGGAAGTGGTCGTGCTCGACGGGGTCGCGGCGCAGCACCAGCACGGCGACGTTGGTCGAGAGGAACACGAAGAGCAGGAGCAGGACGACGGTGGCGGCCAGGTCGACGAGCTCGTTGGTGGCGGCGAGCGCGATGGCGAGGGCCGTGGTCACGAGGATCGCGACGCCCGGGGTGCGGCGGCGCGGGAGCACCTGGGCGAGCGGTGACGGCAGTAGCCCCTGCCGTGCCATGCCGTACGTCAGGCGGCTCGCCATGATCATGGTCAGCAGGGCTCCGTTGGCGATCGCGACGAGGGCGATCACGGCGAAGAGCACCGGTGGCACCGCACCGGCGACCCGGACGACCTCGAGCAGGGGGCCGGAGGACGCCGCGAGCTCCGACGGCTCGACGACCGCCGGAGCGACGAAGCCCAGCAGCACGTAGACGGCGCCCGCCGTCGCGAGCGAGCCGAACAGTGCGCGCGGGTAGACGCGGGAGACGTCACGGATCTCCTCGGCGAGGTTCGCGGAGGTCTCGAACCCGACGAAGGAGTAGAACGCCACCAGGGCGCTGCCCAGGACGGCGAGCCAGACGGACGAGTCCTCCGGCGGGCTGAAGGCGCCGCCGAGGTCGGCGTCGCCGCGCCCGATGACCCAGGCGCCCAGGATCGTGACCAGCACCAACCCGGCCGACTCGATGACGGTCATCACGACGTTCGCCTGCAGGGACTCCTTGATGCCCCACGCGTTGACGAGCGCCACCACCAGCAGGAAGACCACCGCGGCGGGCACCTGGGGGACGTCGAGGAACGCGGTGAGGTACTCGCCGGTGAAGGCCAGGGAGAGCCCGGCGGCGCTGACCACCCCGGCGGCGAGCATGCAGTACCCGACGAGGAACGCGACCAACGGGCTGCGGTACGCCTTCTCGGCGTAGACGGCCGAGCCGCCCGCGCGCGGGTACTTGGTGACGAGTTCGGCGTACGAGAAGGCCGTCAGCAGGGCGAGGCAGAGCGCGACCCCGAACGACAACCACACGAGGCCGCCCGCGTCGCCGGCCATCTCGCCGATGAGGGCGTAGACGCCGGCGCCGAGCACGTCGCCGAGGATGAACAGGAAGAGCAGAGGGCCGGTCACCGCACGGCGGAGGCCGGTCGGGCTGGAGGTTCCGGTGCCAGGCATGTGGCGATTGTGCGGGGAAAGGCCGCTTGACGCGCGACGTGATCGCGACCGGGTGCGCCGGCGTGCCACGATGGCGCCGTCCGACCGGTTGGTGAGCGCCCACGAGGAGACAGACCATGGCGGGACGCCGCATCTTCAGCATGAGCTTTGCGAGCATCTACCCGCTCTACGTCGCCAAGGCGGAGCGCAAGGGTCACACCCGGGCCGAGGTGGACCACGTCGTGCGCTGGCTCACCGGCTACGACGAGGAAGGCCTGCGGCGCGCCCTCGACGACGAGGTCGACATGGAAGAGTTCTTCGCGCGGGCACCACAGATGAACCCGAACGCCTCCCTCATCACCGGAGTCATCTGCGGGCACCGGGTGGAGGAGATCACCGACCCCCTGATGCAGAAGATCCGCTACCTGGACAAGCTGGTCGACGAGGTGGCGCGCGGCAAGAAGATGTCCTCGATCCTGCGGGGTTCCCCGGCGACCTGATGGATCGGCCGGGCGGTCACCCGCAGCTGTCGCAGACGCCCGTGCCCGGCAGGGTCATGAAGCACGTCGGGCACACCGGCGCGGGCTTCTCGGGTTCCTGCGCCTTGGCCCGCGTGGTCCGCGTGGTGCGTCGGGGGGCGCGGGACGTCGGCGCTCCGCCGCTGCCGTCGACCTCGAAGCCGTGCTTGCGCAGGAGGGTACCGACCGCGACCTTTCCACCCTCCATCTCCTCGGGCAGCGCGGCCCGTCCGGTCGCGTACCGGTGCGCGACGGCGAGGATCGCCATCGCGTCGTAGGTCGTGCCACCGAACTGGAGGGTGGTGCCCGGCGTCGGGCTGAACCCGTAGAGCTTGAGGAACGCCACGGGCCCGCGGTCGTCGTGCTCGGCGATGGCCGAGAGGACGTGCGGACGCGTGACGGAGGAGAAGGTGGCCATACCTCGAGGGTAGGTCACCGACCGGGGCGCTCCGTCCGCCCGCGGCCCGGTGCCCGGGTCAGTATCCCGCCACGGGGTCGACGACGCCGGTCAGGTCGTCCCCGGCGACGAACCGTCGCAGGTTCTCGGTGACACGTCGCCGCAGGAGCGGGTCGACCATCTCCGGGGTGTCCGCGGTGTGCGGGGTGACGAGAGCGGTCGGCAGGTCCCACAGCGGGTGCCCGTCCGGCAGCGGCTCTGGGTCGGTGACGTCGAGCGCCGCCGCGCCGAGGTGCCCCGAGGCGAGGGCGGCCACCAGGGCATCGGTGTCCACCAGCGCGCCGCGGGCGATGTTGACCAGCACGGCGCCGCGCTTCGTCGCGGCCAGCTCCGTGGCACCGATCAGCGCCCGGGTGCTGCCCGTCAGTGCGGCCGCCAGCACGACGACGTCGGCCCGCGCCAGCTCTGCGCGCAGGTGCTCGGCCGTCACGACCCGTCCGGCGCCCGGCACCGGGGCGGGACGGCGGCGCACGACGACCGTCCGTGCGCGGAACGGTGCGAGCAGCTCGAGGAACGTCCGCGCGATGCCGCCGGCACCCACCACGAGGACCTGCGCCTCGTACAGCGACCGCCCGAGCTCCGGCCCCCAGGTGCGCGCCCGGGCCCGCTCGGGCAACCGACGCAGCGCGGCGAGCGTGAGCGCGAGGGCGTGCTCGGCCACCGGCTCGGCGTAGGCGCCCTTGGCGGACGTCCACACAGTGTCGTCGTCGATCAGGCCCGCGTCCAGGTAGGCGTCCACGCCGGCCGAGGGCAGCTGCACCCACCGCGCGCTCGGCGCGGCCGCCAGGACCTCGGCCAGGCCGTCCGCGCCAAGCGGACCGAACCACAGCAGGCCGTCCGTCTCGTGGCCGACCGGGACGAGCTGCGCGCCGGCGTCGCGCACCGCTGCGGGGACCCATCCAGGCGCGTCCGGGGCGGCACTGATCGCGGGGACGTGACGGCCGTCGGTGGTCATCAGGCAGGGCCTTCCGTGGGGTGGGGCGGTGGTGCGACGCTCCGACAGGCTACGTGCTCCTCGGCGCCCGGCCCGGCCTGCGGGTTCCTGCGCCGCGTCCGACGATGGAGGGACGGCCGCGCCGGTGGCCGCGAGGAGGAGGCGTTATGAAGGCACTGACCGTCCGGCCCGGCCGGGCCGGTTCGCTCGAGGTGACCGACGTCCCGGAACCTGGCCCGGAGCTCGGCGAGATCCTCGTGGCGGGCCTCGCCCTGGGCGTGTGCGGCACCGACCGCGAGATCGTGGCTGCCGAGCACGGCGCGGCCGCCGTCGGCCGGGACCGGCTGGTGCTGGGCCACGAGTCGCTCGGCCGGGTCCTCGAGGCGCCCGAGGGCAGCGGCTGGACGGTGGGTGACCTCGTCGTCGGCGTCGTCCGGCGTCCCGACCCCGTGCCTTGCGGCGCGTGCGCGCGCGGCCGATCCGACATGTGCCGCAACGGGCGGTACACGGAGCGGGGCATCCAGGGCGTGGACGGCTTCGGCAGCGAGCGGTGGCGCATCGAGCCGGACTACGCCATCCGGGTCGACGACTCCCTGGGCATGCTCGGGGTCCTGGTCGAGCCCACGTCCGTGGTGGCCAAGGCGTGGGAGCAGGTGGAGCTGGTGGGCGGGCGCTCGTGGTTCGAGCCGGAGTCGGCGCTGGTCACCGGCGCCGGGCCGGTCGGCCTGCTCGCCGCGCTGCTGGGTGTCCAGCGCGGGCTCGACGTGCACGTGCTCGACCGGGTGACCGACGGGCCGAAGCCGGAGCTCGTGCGCGCGTTGGGAGCCACGTACCACGCCGAGCCCGTCACCGAGGTGATGACCGCACTGCGTCCCGAGATCGTGCTGGAGGCCACCGGCGCCAGCAGCGTCGTCGTGGACGTCCTGTCCGGCACGGCCCGCTACGGCGTCACCTGCCTCCTCGGCGTCTCGCCGATCGGGCGGCCCGTCCGCGTGGACGCCGGTGGCGTCAACCGGGAGTTCGTGCTCGAGAACGACGCCCTCATCGGCTCCGTCAACGCGAACCAGGAACACTTCCGCACGGCGGCGACGGCGCTCGCGGACGCCGACCGCGACTGGCTCGACCGGCTGATCACCCGACACGTGCCGTTCGACCGGGCGACCGAGGCGCTCGAGCCCGAGGACGGCGGCATCAAGACCGTGATCGACCTCTGACCGCGGCGACGGCGCCCGGGTGGGCAGGGCGTCGTCGCGCTACGGTGGTGCGCAGGTCGAGCCCAGGCCGCCGTACCCGGCGAGAAGGTGTCTCATGAAAGCTCTGTTCGTCAGCTGTACCTTGAAGAGGTCCCCGGAACGCTCCAACACCGAGACGCTCGGTGCCGTCGTCGCCGACGCCCTGACCGAGCGCGGTGTCGAGGTCGGGCACGTGCGCCTCGCCGACCTGGACGTGCCGCCGGGCGTCGCGACCGACGTCGGGGACGGTGACGAGTGGCCCGGCGTCCACGCGCGTCTGCTGGACGCCGAGATCCTGGTCGTGCTCACCCCCACCTGGCTGGGCCGACCCTCCTCGATCGCTCAGCGCATGCTCGAACGCATGGACGCCATGATGACCGATACCACCGACGACGGGACCCCGGTGGCCTACAACCGGGTGGCCGGCGTGGTGGTCACCGGCAACGAGGACGGCGCCCACCACGTCATCTCCGAGATCAGCGGAGCGCTCGTCGACCTCGGCTACACCGTGCCCGGTCAGGCGTGGACCTACTGGAACCAGGGCCCCGGGCCGGGGGAGGACTACGTCTCCACCGGGCACGGGCACGAGTGGTCGCAGAACACCGCCCGGCTCATGGCGCACAACCTGTACTCCGTGGCCGAGGCGCTCGTCGCCCGGCCGGTCCCACCGCCCGGCTGACGGTCCTCGGCGTTCTTCCACCGTCAAGAGCTGCAGCACCGGGCGAAGCCCGACCGACCAGACGCCGTCTACGCCCGCAAGCTCCAGGAGGTGCTCGGCGGGCAGTACGGCGAGATCACCGTCGCCATGCAGTACGGGTTCCAGTCCTGGAACGCTCATCTGCCCGGCAAGTACCGCGACCTGCTGTACGGCATCGGGGCGGAGGAGATGGGACACGTCGAGATGCTGGCGACGATGATCTCGCAGCTGCTCGGCGACGCGCCCGTCGGTGCCGTGGAGGGCGCCGTCCAGGACGACCCGACCGTGGCCGCGATCATCGGCGGCACGGACCCGCAGCAGGCCATCGTCTCCGGTGCCGGATCGCGTCCCGTCGACTCCAACGGCAACCCGTGGACGGCCGGGTACGTCACGGCGAGCGGCAACATGCTGGCCGACTTCACGGCGAACGCGAACGCCGAGATGCAGGGTCGCCTCCAGGTCGCCCGGCTCTACCACATGACCGACGACGCCGGCGTGCGCGACCTTCTTGCCTTCCTCCTCGCGCGCGACACCATGCACCAGAACCAGTGGATCGCCGGTCGCGCAGGAGCTGCGCGACGAAGGTGTGGAGGACCTGCCCGTGCCGAGCACGTTCCCGCAGGGCAAGGAGCACACGCAGGCCTCGTACCAGTACATCAACTTCAGCGACGGCCAGCACGCGTCGGAGGGGAGCTGGGCGAGCGGCCCGACCCCGGACGGCAGGGGCGAGTTCGACTACCTCGACGCACCGCCGCCGGGCGATCCCATGCCGGCGCCCACGACGCCGGACCCGCGCTTCCACGGCACCACCGGCAAGCCCGGCGCGTTCGAGAAGGCGGCCGGAGCGGTGAAGGACGCCCTGAACCGCGAGTGACGATGCAGGGCGCGCACGCGACGAGGCAGCGCCGAGTCCCGACGCACGAGGCGCCCACCCCGCCGGAGGAGACGGAAGGGTGGGCGCCCGGTCGTCGTTCAGTCCCGCTGCTCCGGAGACCGAGGCCCGGGGGAGCGGGGGCCCGGACCGGTGTTCGGCCCGGGGTCGTCGTGCGGACGTGGCCCGGGAGCCCTCGGGCCGGGGCCCGTGCCAGGACCGCCGGGCTCGTCGGGGCTCGTGTCGGGGTCCTCGAACGGTTCGTCGTCAGTGTGCTCGCTCATGCTCGCCTCCAGACCACGAGGCGTCCCGCGGCCGCTCTCCTGGACCTCGACGCCCCGTCCTCGAAGCCTTCCAGGTCGCGACCCGCTTGCAACCGGTGCCGGCCCCACGTCGTGCGAGCCCTGGTGACGGTGGCAGCGTGAACGATGCCGGTCCAGCAGCGGGGCCATCGGGACGCCGGCCTCGGGGCACCAGGTGGCGGCGTCCCACACCGTCACCCCGAGAAGCGGTTCTTCGCAAGGCGAACCGCTGCTGCACGCAGGACGGCCCTCAGGGCAGCTCTGCGGGCTCCTTCATGCCGAGGGCGATGTGGCCGCCGAGCAGCGCTCCCGCACCGGCAGCCGCGAGACCCACGGTCGACAGCAGGACCCCGGCACGGTGGTGCCCGGAGCGGCGCGCGGCCCACGACGAGGCCATCAGCGCGTTGCCCAGGCCGTTCGCCGCGGCGTGCACGGCGGCGACCCGACGGGCGGGTCGCGTCAGGGCGCGGTAGTCGGTGAGTCCTGTGATGACCGTCGGGACGGCGCTCACCAGGCCGAGGGCGACGAGCCGCCGGGCGGCCTCGTGGTGACCCGGCGGGCGGGTCAGGTCCAGGACCGCCGCGGAGACCCACAGGCCGACGGGCAGGTCGGTCAGGGCGGAATGCACCGGGTGACCGAGCGACCGGCCGCGCAGCTCGTCGTGGAGCGGTCCGGCGGTCGGTGTGAGCTTCTGGGCCGCCCGCAGCACGGTGGCCGCCAGCCCGTCGGCGGACTCCTGACGCTCGAGCCGCTCGAGCGGGACGAACAGTCCTGGTCGCCGCTGACTCTCGGTCATGGCACCTCCGTGATGTCGCGGTCCTTGAGGCGGGCGATGAAGTCGAGCACGGCCTCCCGCGACGGCACGTCCGCCTCGCGCGCCGTCGTCATCAACCACCCTGCCAGCACGCGCAGGGGAGTGTTCGTGTCGTTGGACAGGCGGCGCAGGATCGTGAACGCGCCGTCCTCGTCGACGCCGAGGACCATCATCAGCACGCCCTTCGCCTGCTCGATGTCGGCCCGGCTCCGCGCGGCAGCCTGGATGGACGCGTCGGCCTCCTCCGCGGCGAGGTGTCGCACGCTGCGCGTGAGGTCGATCATGTAGCCGCTCACCTCGGTCACCGCTCCGTCCGCGTCGCAGGTACCCCTGCCCACGGTCGCGACGACGTGGCCCGACCCCCGGGCGTCGACGATCCGCTGGATGATGGCGAACGGCTCGTCGCTCTGCTGAGCCTTCTCCAGGACGGCCCGTGCGACCTCCCGGTCGGCGGGGTGGACGTGGGCCAGCGCGAGGTCGGTGGTCGGCACCACGTCGCCGGGCTCGAACCCGTACATCCGGAAGGAGTCGTCGGACCACCACCACTCTCCGGTGACGACCGTGATCCGGTACTCACCCACCGAGGTCTGGTCTTGGTGGGCGATGGCCTTCGCCAGCGTCTCGTCGTGCGGGACCGTCGTCATGGCTGCTCCAAGGACTCGGTGCCGGCCGCTGCATGACCGGACCTCGAAACTACGCCCTGCTACTCGGTGCGACAACCGGTCGACCGTCCGGACGCATCTGTTGGCACGTCCCGCCGGTGGGGGCTAGCGTGACGAAGGAGGTCAAGGAGCGGCTTCGGACTTCGTCCGGACGGAGACTGACCATGGCACAGACCACGGAACCGCTGACGACCACCCCGACAGATCCCTTCGTCGCCCCCCACCCGGAGGCGACAGGCCCGGTGACCGCCGAGGAGCTGGCCGGCACCCTGGCTGTCGGGACCGGCCTGCTCGTCGGGCGCTACACGGTCGATTTGGGCACGGGCCGGTGGTGGTGGTCCGAAGAGGTCACCACGATGCACGGGTACGAGGCGGGCGAGGTCTCACCGAGCCCTGACGTGCTGCGCCGGCACCAGCACTCGGACGAACGGGAGAAGCTGGTCAAGGAGTCGCTCGCTTCCCTGCGCGCGGGGCGCGAGTTCGCCTGCTCCCACCGGATCGTTGATGCGCACGGCCGTACCAGGGATCTCCTGGTCACAGGTCAGGCACGCCGTCCGCGCGGCAAGGGCAGCGAGCAGGTCGTGGGATACATCGTCGACGTCACCCCGGTGCGCAAGCAGGCGGTCGACCAGCAGGTGAAGCGTGCCATCGACGCCGCCTACGTCTCGGCGGCCTCCATCGAACGGGCCAAGGGCGTGCTGATGGCGGTGCACGGCCTCGACGAGGACGCGGCCGAGGCCATGTTGGTGCAGCAGGCGGGCGCGACCGGTGCCGGGCTGCGGCAGACGGCCGGGCAGGTCATGGCCCAGCTGGCCGCCGGTCCGGGCCTCGGCGAGGGTGCCCGCGAGCAGGTCGACCGGACGTTCGACGCCGTCGCGCCCGACCGGCGCCCGCACATGCGCGAGGCCCAGCTGGCCAGGCGGCGCGCGAGCTGAGCGGCGCAGGACGAGACTACCGAGGAGAGGCACATGTCCGACGAGCAGCAGGCGTTCCCCCCGCAGCAGCAGGACCCTCCGGGGTGGACCGGCCAGATGACCCCACGACCCGACCACGGCGAGGAGAGCTACCGAGGCTCCGGCCGCCTGATCGGCCGGCGGGCACTCATCACCGGCGGGGACTCCGGGATCGGGCGCGCGGTGGCGATCGCGTTCGCCCGCGAGGGTGCCGACGTCGCGATCGGCTACCTGCCCGAGGAGCAGCAGGACGCGGAGGAGGCGGCACGGTGGGTCCGTGAGGCGGGGCGGACGGTCGAGCTCCTGCCCGGCGACATCACCGATGAGGACACCGCGCGAGCGCTGCCGGGACGGGCGGCCGAGGCGCTCGGCGGCCTGGACGTCGTCGTCAACAACGCGGGCTTCCAGATGGCGCGGCGGGAGTCGATCGAGGATGTCACCACGGCCGAGATGGACCGCGTCCTCAAGACCAACGTGTACGCGCTGCTGTGGGTGACCCAGTCGGCCCTGCCGTACCTGGGGGAAGGCTCGGTGGTGATCAACAACTCGTCGATCCAGGCGTACCAGCCATCGACGGCCCTGGTCGACTACGCCTCCACGAAGGCGGCCATCAACAACCTGACGGTGAACCTGGCCGCCGAGCTCGGCCCGCGAGGGATCCGCGTGAACGCCGTGGCGCCCGGCCCGATCTGGACGCCGCTGCAGCCGGCGACCCAGCCCGAGAAGAAGTTGGAGTCGTTCGGTCAGGACACCCCGCTGGGCCGGGCGGGCCAGCCGGCCGAGGTGGCGCCGGCGTTCGTGTTCCTGGCGTCCTCGTCCGAGGCGAGCTACGTGTCGGGCACGGTCCTGGGCGTGACCGGCGGCAAGCCGGTCTTCTGACGCCACGACGAGGGGCGGTTCCGGAGCGAGGGCGCCGGGGCCGCCCCTCGTCGGCTCACGCCCAGGGGTCGAGCACGACCTTGATGCAGCCGTCCTCCTTGCGCTGGAAGGTGGCGTAGGCCTCGGGAGCCCGTTCCAGCGGCATCCGGTGGGTGCGCAGGTCGAGGACGCCGAGCGGGTCCGCAGGGTCCTGGACCAACGGCAGCAGCTCGTCGGTCCAGCGCCGCACGTTCGCCTGCCCCATGCGCAGCGTCAGCTGCTTGTCGAACAGCTGCAGCATCGGCAGCGGGTCCAGGGCGCCGCCGTAGACGCCGGAGATGGAGACGGTGCCGCCCCGGCGCACCAGGTCGAACGCCGTGCGCAGCGCTGCGAGGCGGTCGGTCGCCGCGCGTTCGGTCAGGGGTGCCGCGACGGCATCGGGAAGCAGCCCGACGGCCTTCTGCGCGACCTCGGCCGCGGGTGACCCGTGCGCCTCCATCCCGACGGCGTCGATGACCGAGTCGGGTCCGCGTCCGGAGGTGAGGTCGCGGACGGCGGACGCGAGCGCGCCGCCGGTTCCCGGGTCGAGCGTGGTGACGCCGTGCCGCTCGGCCATGGCCCGGCGCTCGGGGACCGGTTCGATGCCGATGACGGTGCCCGCTCCCTGGTGGAGCGCCACCCGGGCCGCCATCTGGCCGACCGGCCCCAGCCCGACGACCACGACGCTGCCGCCCTCCGGCACGTCCGCGTACCGCACGGCCTGCCAGGCGGTGGGCAGCACGTCCGACAGGTAGAGGTAGCGCTCGTCCGGGGTGCCGTCGTCGGGCACCTTGACCGGGCCGTAGTGCGCCTGGGGGACCCGCAGGTACTGGGCCTGCCCGCCCGGCACCTGCCCGTACAGGCGGGTGTAGCCGAAGAGTGCGGCGCCCTTGTCCTGGGAGCGGACCTGCGTCGTCTCGCACTGGCTCTGCAGCCCGCGTGTGCACATCCAGCAGCGGCCGCACGAGATGGTGAACGGCACCACGACCCGGTCGCCGACCTGGAGGTCACCGGCGGCGGAGCCGACCTCCTCCACGACGCCCATGGCCTCGTGCCCCAGGACGTCGCCCGCGTCGATGAACATGCCCAGCACGCTGTAGAGGTGCAGGTCGGAGCCGCAGACGGCGGTCGACGTGACGCGGACGACCGCGTCGGTGGGTTGTTCGATCCGGGGGTCGGGGACCTCCTCGGCGGAGAGCGACTCCCGTCCTTGCCAGGTCAGTGCGCGCATCTGTCCACCTCGTGTTCTCCAGCAGCTCGTCTGTGCCGCGCTTCTCGAGCACACGACCCACCCTGGGGCCGGAGGCCGGACGTTGCCACCCGGACACCCGGCGGGCGCTGGCCGGTCGACGGGGCGTCAGGCCTCCTGCGCCTCGCGCAGCACGTCGAGCGCCGACCTCGTCAGGGCGGAGCCGTCCCGCAGAGCGCGTGCCAGCAGCGCGTCGTAGGCGTCGGCCATGTCGAGGTCGAGACGCTGGGCGAGCGCGCCCTTGGCCTGCTCGACGACGACCCGCCCTGCGAGCGCATGGTCGACACGACGACCGAGCTCGTCCTCGTCCGACGTGCCGGGCTGGGCCACCACGATCGTCAGCATGTCCGCGAACCCCTGGGCCGTCCGCAGGTCCTCGGGCGCGGCGTCGAGCTCGGCCCGCGCGAAGACGTTCAGCCCGCCCACCACGGTGCCGCGCCACGACAGCGGGAAGGCGTGCGCGCTGTGCAGCCCGGCGCCGACGATGGCCCGCCCGACGGTGGGCCAACGGTCGAGGATCTCCGAGCGGCCGACGGCGGTCACGACCGCCCCGCGGCGGCGAGGACCTCCAGGTCGCTCGACCCTGCGGACGGAATCCTGCAGCGTCAGGGCTCCTCGCTTCCTTCGTCGTCGTCCGCAGACAGGTGGTCACCGTCGTGCGAGAAGTTCATCTTCCGGGTCAGCACGTCGTCGGCCACGGTCTCCAGGTCCGTGGACCGGGCGAAGGCGTGGGCCCGGAGGACGGCCAGCGCGTCGCCGGGCGGGATCTTGAGCTGCGCGGCCACCATGCCGGTGGCCTGGTGGATGCGCGCCTTGCGCGACCAGTCGAGGGCGTCGAGGTCGTTCATCAGGGACGTGCCGACCGCGTCGGCGAGGAACTGGATGCCCTCAACGCCGCGGGACAGCCGGCCGTCGGTGAGGTAGAGGCTGAGCACACCCATGGTCTGCAGGCCCGCGTGCATCGGCACGGCGTAGACGGTGAGAGGGCCGCCGAACGCCTTCGCAGCCTCCTGGGCGAACATCGGGAAGCGGTTGGGCGAGTCCTCCACCCGTGCCACGACCAGGCTGTCGTCGTGCATGGCCTGCTGCACCGGACCTTCGCCGAGCATCTCCTGCAGTGCGTCGATCTCGGCGTAGGCGCCCGACGTGCTGACCATCAGCCTGTCGCCCGGGACGGACGCGAGGGTGAGCGTGCCGCCCTGCCCGTCGAGGATCTTGACCACGGCTCGGCACAGCCGGACGGCCAGCGGCTCCTCTGCGTCGGCCGATGCCAAAGTCTGTGCGAGCAGACCCAACAGCTCTGTAGGGCTCAACCGACCGTCACCTCGTTCCCTCGTCGGGTCCAGTGTTCCACCGAGGGCCCGGGCACACGCGACCGGGCTGGTGGGCGTGGTGACGACCGTCGCCGCACCGGTCGTCACAGGCCGGGGAGACGGTCGTCGACGATGTCCCCGTCCCCACCGCGACCGACGATCGCAGCACCGTCGTGGCGACCTCGCGCTCGGTGACCTCGCGTCGCCCGGCGGCGGACCGCAGGAGCTCTCGGGCGGCCGCCTCCGAGCAGCCGTTCGTCTCCATCACCGCACCGACGGCCTGGTCGACGATCGTGGCGCCCGACGTGTCGCGCAGGAGCGCCCCGGCGGCGTCGTCGACGTCGGCGAACTCGAGCTGCAGCCGCACCGCCGCGGCGATGAGCCGGGAGTAGGCCTCGGCGGCGCCGACCAGCCGGCTCTCCCACCGGCCCCGGCACGGGAGTAGAGGTTGAGGGCGACGGAGACGCCGGGGGCGACCTCGGACGGGACGGCGAGCGCCCGGACGAAACCCTCCTCGAGGGTCTGGGCACGCCAGGCATGCCACCGCACCTCGGCCCGGACGGACGCCACGTCCACCTTGGCCCCCGTCGCCATCGCGTCGACGCAGGGGCCTTCGTCGACCATCGCCTCGGCCTGGTCGCACCGCTCCGCCGCCCGGCTGCTGCTGCCGGCGTGGAGGGTGAGCCCGTGCTGTCGCAACGTCACGCTGGCGTCCAGGTCGTCACCGAGGACTCCGGCCGACCGGGAGGCGCACTCCTGCAGGTACCCCGAGAGGGTCATCGCTGCCTTCCTGTGACGGGCTGCGCCACTCAAGTCGGCGTCCGCGCGTGCCCGGCCGTCTGCTCCCACCGTACGCCTGCCGGCCCGGCGAGCAGGACGCCGACGGCGCTCGCGGGTTTGAATCGATACGATCGTCTGCATGCGCAGGAAAGCCCTTACCTACACCGGTGACCTCGACCGGGTCGACGGTGCCCGTCCGGTCCGGTCCGTCCTGCGCCTGCTCGGGACGCAGCCGCGCCGGCTCGTCGTCGCCCTGTCCGCGTTCACCGTCAAGGAGATCCCCCTGTGGTTCCTGCCGGTCATCACCGGCGCCGTGATCGACATCGTCGCCGAGGACGGCGCCGTCGGCACGGTCCTGCTGTGGTTCGCCCTCGCCACCGTGCTGCTCGCGCAGAACTACCCCCACCACATCGTCTACACGCGCAACTTCATGACCGTCGTGCGGGGGACCGGCGCCCGGCTGCGCAACGCGCTCGTCGAGCATCTGCAGGGTCTGTCGATCGGTTACTACGCCCGCTCGAGCGCCGCGCTGGTGCAGTCCAAGGTGGTGCGCGACGTCGAGAACGTCGAGCTGATGCTCCAGCAGGTCACCCACCCGCTGCTCTCCGCGGTCATGGTGCTCGCCGGGGCTGTGACGATGACCGCGATCAAGGTGCCGGAGTTTCTGCCGGTCTACGCGCTCGCGATCCCGACGGCGCTCGTCATCCGCCGCACCATGGCCAAGCGCTCGAGGTCCCGCAACGAGCTGTTCCGTCGCGAGATGGAGACCTTCGCGACCCAGGTGGGCGAGATGGCCTCGCTCATCCCCGTCACCCGCGCCCACGGGCTCGAGCGCACAGCGACCTCACGGGTCGCGTCCGGTGCCGACGAGGTGCGTCGCGCGGCCTTCTCGCTCGACATGCTCAACGGCCGGGTCGCCTCCGTCTCGTGGGTGGCGATGCAGTTCCTCGGCGTGTGCTGCCTGGTGCTCGCCGCCGTCGTTGCCCTGACGGGAATCATCGCGATCACCCCGGGCGAGGTGGTCCTGCTGTCCACGTACTTCGGCCTCCTGACGCAGGGACTCACCCAGGTGCTCAACCTGGTGCCGGTCACCGCGCGCGGCCTGGAGTCCATGCGGTCGATCGCCGAGGTCCTGGCCGAACCGGACCTCGAGGCCAACGAGGGCAAGCGGGTCGTGGGCGACGTCGAGGGCCACCTGCAGATCGAGCACGTCAGCCATCGCTACCCCGAGGCGGACGAGGACGCGCTGCATGACGTCGACCTCGAGGTGCGGGCGGGCGAGACCGTGGCCTTCGTCGGCTCCTCGGGATCGGGCAAGTCGACCCTGCTCAACCTCGTCCTCGGGTTCGTCCGTCCCAGCAGCGGGCGCATCCTGCTGGACGGGCAGGACATGGCCGAGCTGGACCTGCGCACCGTGCGGCGCTCGGTGTCCGTCGTGCCGCAGGAGTCGGTGCTCTTCGAGGGCACGATCCGCGACAACGTGGCGTACGGGCTCGACGAGGCGTCCGATCAGCGCGTCGTCGCCGCCCTGCGGGACGCGAACGCCTGGGAGTTCGTCAGCGCGCTGCCCGAGGGGTGGGACACCGTCGTCGGGCAGCGCGGCGCGCGGCTGTCCGGCGGCCAGCGCCAGCGTCTCGCCATCGCCCGTGCGCTCGTGCGGGACCCGCGCATGCTGTTCCTCGACGAGGCCACCAGCGCCCTCGACCCGGAGGCGGAGGCCACCGTCCGGGACGCGCTGAACCGGCTCATGCGGGGGCGGACCACCCTGGTCGTGGCCCACCGGTTGTCGACCATCCGTCAGGCGGACCGCATCGTCGTGCTCGACCGCGGCCGCGTCGTCGAGGTAGGCAGCCACGACGAGCTGCTCGCCCGCGGAGGCCGGTATGCGGCGCTGCACGCGGCGCAGGAGGATGGCGTGAGCACCTAGCCGCGGGCGGCGCGGCCCGGCGCGGCCGCGGGCCTCACCGGACGGTGAACGACCTTTCGTCCCGCAGCGGCACCTCCTGGACCTCCACGTCCGTCACGTGCGCGTCCGCGGGCCCGGTCCGCAGGGCCTCGAGGACCCGGTCGACGGCTGAGCGTTCACCCTCGAGCGCGGCCTCGAGCGTGCCGTCGGGACGGTTGCGGACGAACCCCGCGACCCCGGCCTCCTGCGCGGCGCGCTGCGTGACCCAACGGAAGCCGACGCCCTGGACCGTGCCGCGCACGAGGACGTGCACCCGGATGCTCATGGCTCCACGGTAGCGAGCGCACCGGACTGCGCCATCGGTCGTGCCGCCGCGTAGAGTACTGGCGTGATGCAACGAGACGCAGGGATCGGCGCGGCCGCGCACAGCACCGACGAGCTGGCTCAGGGACGGGTGCGGCTGCAGTCGCAGGACCGCTGGATCCCCGAGGGCATGGGGGAGACCTGTCGGCAGGCAGCGGCCGAGGGAATCGTGCTGCTGAAGAACGACGGAGGGCTTCTGCCTGTGGGTGGGAGCGCTACCATCGCCGTCTTCGGCCGGGTCCAGCACGACTACTTCACGGTCGGCTACGGCTCCGGAGGAGACGTGCGCCCGCCGTACCTGTGGAACCTCCTCGACGCGCTGCGCGCGAGCGACGACGTCGAGGTCGACGCCGAGCTCGCCGAGCGCTACGAGACGTGGTGCGCCGAGCACCCGGTGGACCCCGAGCCCGAGTGGGGCACGTGGCCGCGGTCGCACCCGGAGATGCCCCTGACGGCCGACGACGTCGCGGCGGTCGCCCGACGCACGCCGCTCGCCCTGGTGGTCGTCGGCCGGTCCGCCGGCGAGGCGCGCGAGCAGGCACTCGAGCCGGGCAGCTTCCACCTCACCGACGACGAGCGCACCCTGCTGCACGACGTGTCGACCGCGTTCGAGCGCACGGTCGTCGTCGTCGACACCGGCAACGTGGTCGACCTGGGCTGGACCCGTGAGTACGACCTCGACGCCGTGCTGCTCGCGTGGCAGGGCGGCATGGAGTCCGGTCGCGCCGTCGTCGACGTGCTCACGGGCGCCGTCCCCGCCGGCGGCAAGCTCACCGCCACGATCGCGACCTCCTACGAGCACTACCCCTCCGCGGGGCACTTCGGGGCCGAGGACTTCAACGAGTACGTCGAGGACGTGTACGTCGGGTACCGCTACTTCGAGACCTTCGCGCCCGAGCACGTGCTGTACCCCTTCGGGTACGGGCTCGCCTACACCACCTTCGACGTGCGGAGCGCCGAGGTGACGCACGACGCTGGCAGCGTCGTCGTGCCGGTGACCGTCACCAACACGGGGGCTCACGACGGAACCGAGGTCGCCCAGGTCTACGTCCGTGCGCCGCACGGCCTGCTCGGCCGTCCCGCGCGGCACCTCGCCGCGTTCGCCAAGACGCGGGTCCTGGCGCCCGGCGAGTCCCAGACGATCGAGCTGCGGTTCGACCTGGACGACGTCGCCGCCTACGACGACTCGGGCGTGACCGGCCACCGCTCGTCCTACGTCCTGGAGGCAGGCCGCTACGAGGTGCTGCTGGGTACGGACGTCCGGTCCGCCGCCGTCTGCGGCGGCGTGGAGGTGCCCGCGCTGCGGGTCGTGCGCCGACTGAGCGAGGTCGCCGGCGTCGAGCCGCAGCACGCCTTCGAGCGGTTGGTGGCGCGCGCCGGGGACGACGGCGGCACGGTCGCCGCGTACGACAAGGTGCCGACGGCGACGGTCGCCCGTCGCGAGCGGGTGCTCGGGGACCTGCCCGCGCCGCTGGAGCGCACCGGCGACCGGGGCATCACCCTGGACGACGTCGCCGGGGGCCACGCGAACCTGGACACCTTCCTCGCCCAGCTCGACGACGACGAGCTGGAGGCGTTGAGCCGCGGCGACTACGTCATGGACTCCGCCCTCGGTGCGCCCGGCAACGCCGGCGCGCTGGGCGGGACGGTCGCGTCCCTGCGGGGCAAGGGCGTGCGGCCCCTGACGACCACCGACGGCCCCGCCGGCATCCGGCTGGCCACCTACACCTCGCTGCTGCCCAGCGGGACGGCGCTGGCCTCGACCTGGAACCCCGGCCTGGTCGAGCGGCTCAACGTGCTGCTGGCGCAGGAGATGGCGGTCAAGGGATCCGACATCCTGCTCGCGCCGGGCATGAACATCCAGCGCGACCCGCTGTGCGGACGCAACTTCGAGTACTTCTCCGAGGACCCGCTGCTGACAGGGATCATGGGTGCGGCGACCGTGCGGGGCATCCAGCACGCCGGGCTGGCAGCCTGCCCGAAGCACTTCGCCGCCAACAACCAGGAGACGAACCGCGAGCACAACGACTCGCGCGTCTCCGAGCGGGCGTTGCGTGAGATCTACCTGCGCGGATTCGAGATCTGCGTCACGACCGCCGCACCGCGGACCGTCATGACCTCCTACAACAAGATCAACGGCACGTGGGGCCACTACCACCACGACCTGGTGACCACGGTCCTGCGCGGCGAGTGGGGGTTCACCGGGGCGGTGATGACCGACTGGTGGCTGCGCGAGAGCACGGACCCGGACTTCCCGTCCCTGCGCAACGACGCCTACCGGGTGCGCGCCCAGGTCGACGTCAACATGCCCGGAGCGTGGGGGCGGGACGTCCAGACCGGGGACGGGTCGCTGCTGGAGTCGTTCGCCGCGCCGGACGGGATCACGCTCGGTGAGCTGCAGCGCACGGCGCGCAACGTGCTGCGCCTCGTGCTGTCGGCCGCACCGCGGGAGCGTTGAGCTAAGATCCTGCCCGGACAGCATCGCTGGGAGGCGTGGGACGACTCGTGAGAAAAGCTGCGGCATCCGCAGACAGTGACGATAGGCCGGGCACCGCCGGCAACCGGGCAGAAGGCGGTGCCCGGTGCTGATCACCGTGGCCACCCTGCTCCTGGGCTTCGTGGTCATCGCCGTGGTGATCGCGGCGAACGGCTACTTCGTGGCCCAGGAGTTCGCCTACATGTCGGTCGACCGTTCGCGGCTCGGCGCGCAGGCCGAGGCGGGCGACACCACCGCGGCCCGTGCCCTGGCGGTGACCCGCCGCACCTCGTTCATGCTCTCGGGCGCCCAGCTCGGCATCACCGTGACGGGCCTGATGGTCGGGTACGTCGCCGAGCCGCTGGTCGGCGAGAGCCTGGCCGAGATCCTCGGCGTGGTGGGCGTTCCCGCGGGCGTGAGCATCGCGGTCGGGACCGTGCTGGCGCTCGCCGCCTCGACGGTGCTGCAGATGATCTTCGGCGAGCTGTTCCCGAAGAACCTCGCCATCGCGGACCCCGAGCCACTGGCGCGTCGCCTCGCACGGTCGACGCAGGTCTATCTCGCGGCGTTCGGGTGGCTGATCACCGTGTTCGACCACGCCGCCAACGCGCTGCTGCGCCTGATCCGCATCGAGCCGGTGGAGGACGTCGACTCCAGCGCGACGCCGAGCGACCTCGCTCACATCGTCGCCGACTCGCGCGAGAGCGGGGACCTGCCCGAGGACCTGTCGATGATGCTCGACCGCATTCTCGACTTCCCCCGGCGAGACGTCGAGCACGCGATGGTGCCGCGCTCGCGGGTGGACACCGTCGACGCCGACACCAGCGTGGGCCAGGTGCGCGAACTCATGGCGGCCGCCCACACGCGGTACCCGGTCACCTCCGCCGAGGACCAGCCGGTCGGCGTCGTCCACCTGCTGGACGTGCTGGCGGCCACCGCCGAGGACGTGCCGGTCTCGCAGATCATGCGCCCGGTGACGGTCGTCCCGACGCTGATGCTGCTGCCGGACGCACTGGCGCAGCTCTCCGCGGAGCACGACGAGCTGGCGTGCGTCATCGACGAGTACGGCGGGTTCGCGGGGATCCTCACGCTCGAGGACCTCGGCGAGGAGATCGTCGGCGAGCTCACCGACGAGCACGACGACGATGCGGACGAGGTCGTCGAGGCCGACGGTGTGGACGCCTGGCGCATGGACGGTGACGTCCACCTCGACGAGGTCGCGCGCGCCATCGGCCACGACCTGCCCCGCGGGGACTACGAGACGCTCGCCGGCCTGGTGATCGCCGGCTGCGGGACCCTCCCCGAGGTGGGCCAGTCGGTCGACGTGGAGCTGCCGGTCGACCCGGCGGACCTCGCGACGGACGAGCCCGTCCGGCGGCTGCTGCGTGCGGAGGTCCTCGAGGTGGAACGCCGGGTGCCCGCCGTGGTGCGGGTCTCGGTGGAGACGGTCGACGCCGACGTGCGCGACGACGAGGGGACGGACTGATGAACGACGCCTGGGTCGTCGTGGCCGCGACGACGGGACTCATCGCGCTCAGCGCGTTCTTCGTCGTCATCGAGTTCGGGCTCCTCGGCGCCCGCCGGCACCGCCTGGAGGAGGCCGCGGTGTCGAGCCGTGGCGCCCGCTCCGCGCTGCGCGCCGCCAACGAGCTGACCGTGATGCTCGCGGGCGCCCAGCTGGGCATCACGGCCTGCACGTTCGCGCTCGGTGCCGTGACCAAGCCGGCGGTGGACCACTGGCTGGCGCCGATCCTGTCGTCCTGGGGGCTGCCCGGCTGGCTGGCGGGCACGCTGTCCTTCGCGCTCTCGTTGCTCTTCGTCACCTTCCTGCACCTGGTGGTGGGGGAGATGGCGCCCAAGTCGTGGGCGATCGCGCACCCGGAGCGTTCGGCGATCCTCGTCTCGCCGCCGGCGCGGGCGTTCGTATGGGCCTTCCGGCCCCTGCTGCTGTGGATCAACGCCGTCGCGAACCGGCTGGTGGCCGCGACCGGCGTGCAGCCGGTGGACCGCGCCGCCGTCGGGGGGCATGACGCGGCGACCATCCGCCACCTCGTGGAGCACTCGGCGGAGGTCGGCACGATCGACGCGTCGATCCGTAGCCCGCTGGCCGGTGCCCTCGACCTGACGACCCGACAGGTGTCGTCGTTCGTGGGCACCGGTGCCCGGCCGACGGCGGTGGCCACGACGGCGACCGTGGCCGACGTGCAGGCGATGTCTCGCCGCTCGGGCCACCTGCGCATCCTCGTCGAGTCCGACGACGGCGCGCCAGGGGTCGTGCACGTGCGGGACACGCTCCTCGAGCCGCTCGACCGGCCGGCACGTGAGCTGGCCCGGCCGGCCTACGTGGCCCCGACGGACCAGCCCGTGCACGAGGCGCTGTCCGGGATGCGCCGGGCCAGCGAGCAGCTGGCCGTCGTGATGGACGGGTCGCGCTTCGTCGGCGTGGTCACCCTCGGTGACGCGCTGCGGCAGGTCACCCCCGGCTCCACGCCAGGAGCCGCGGGTCAGGTGTGACGGCCGCCGTGAGTCGTCGGGCTGCGGTGGGCGTGCAGCGCGAGCGTCAGGTCGACGAGGTCGCGGGGCCGGTCCACGCGGCGTCCGGTGAGACGCTCCAGCCGGCGCAGCCGGTTGGTCACGGTGTTGCGGTGGCAGCCGAGCCGCCTCGCGGTCTCCCTGGCCGACCCGTCGGTGGCCAACCACGTCGCGAACGTCTCCAGCAGCATCTCCTGGTCGGGCTGCACCGCGTCGAGGAGCACGCCCAGGACCTGGTCGCGGATCTGGCGCGCCAGGGTGGGGTCGGCGCCCAGCAGCGCGGCGGGCAGATGCTCGGCCAGCCGTGCTGCACCGCCGTCGGGCGGGCACAGGTCCAGCGCGGTCTCGGCCTGCCGACGGCTGTCGGCGAGCGCGGCCAGCCCGTCCACGGGCAGCCCGATCCCGAGGCGGACGCCGGCCGGCAGGCGGTCGTGCGTCGTCGGGACGGTCGTCGCGTCGTCGAGCCGCACGATCCCGAGCTCGACGGGACGCGAGCTGTGCCAGTGCACCTGGGCGGCACGACGGCCGACGACGGCGCGTCCGGTCGCGAGCCCGGCCTGTCCGGGCGCTTCGAGGGCTACCACCTGGTAGCGCCCCGTGACCGGCATCGCGAGGGCCATCGCCGCCGGCCGCAGCTCGGCCAGCAGGCAGGAACCGTCCAGCAGCGAGGCGACGGCCCGGTGCCGCGACCAGGCGGTGCCGCCGAGCGCGCCCGTTCGCGGAGCAGGGGCCGCGGTCAGGGTCGTGACGTCGGGCATGAATCCTCCTCGCGGACGACGCCGGTGTCGTCCCGCCACGTCACAGCATGACATACCGCCCGGTCGGTCTCTAGTGCGCCGCCGCGCCGGTGCTCGGTGGCACCTGCAGCGCGAGCTCCACACGCGAACGGATGCCGAGCAGCACGAAGATGTTGCGCAGGTGGCAGTCCACCGTGCGCACGCTCACCGAGAGATGTTCAGCGATCTCCCGGTTGGTCTCCCCGGCGGCGACACGACGAGCGATCCGCAGCTGGTGCGGGGTGAGGTCGGTGAGCACGTCGGGGACCGACGTCGCCAGGGCGGCCTCGGCAGCCCGTAGCTCGGTGCGGGTGCGGTCCGCCCACGGGTCCGCGCCGCCGCGCTCGAAGAGCAGCAGCGCGTCGCGCAGACGCTCCCGGGCGTCGCTCGGTCGGCCGTGGCGACCGAGCCGCCGGCCGTGCAGCAGGAAGGTCACAGCGCTCTCGAAGAGGCCGCCGGCCTCGAGGTGAGCGGCATGAGCCTGGCGGAACAGGGCGTCCGCCTCGGCCTCGGTGGAACAGAGCAGGGCACGGCAGCGCAGGAGCAGGGCCGGGCCCTGCGGGTCGGACGCCGTGCGGCTCCACCCGGCGAGCTCCGACAGTGCGGCACGAGCCGTGGCGTGGTCGCCGGCGCTGACAGCGGCCTCGACGAGCGTCGGCAGCACCAGGCCGCGCAGCGCGAAGTGTGCGCCTTCGGCCGACGCCAGCAGCGAGACCAGCCGGCCTGCCGCGTCGGCAGGCCGGCCCTCGACGAGCTCGGTCCGGGCGAGCGCCCACTCGGCCAGCGTGACCGGCTGGGCGAGTCCGTGGCGACGGGCGGTCGCCAGGGCCGCCGTGGCATGGTCGACGACGTGCCCCGGCGGGCCCTGCACGGCCGCCGTGAGGGCCAGCACCGCGTGATGGTGCGCCGCCGTGTTGGCCCGGCGCGACTGCTCCGCGGCGCGCAGCCCGGTCAGCGCGTGCTCGCGCGCCTGCGCGTGGCGTCCGGCGCGTAGCTCGGCGTAGGCCACGTACTCGGTGGCGCGGGCGACGAGCGCGGAGTCACCGGCCGCACGAGCGGCGGCCAGCGCACGGGCCCCCGCGCGGCAACCGTCCTGGACGTCTCCGGTGAGCAGTGCGGCGGCCGCGCCACGCAGGAGCGCCTCGGGATCGTGCCCGGCGAGCGCGCCGCGCACCACCCGACGCAGTGGTCCGGCAGCCTCCGACGTCCGGCCGTGCAGCAGTGCGAGCATCCCGGTCAGGTAGTCCCGGGGAGCGCCGTCGAGAGCGGCCTGACCCAGGGCCGTGGTCAGCGCCTCCACGCACGCGACATGGTCGCCCGCGCTCCACGCGGCGTTGACGGCGGCCAGCGTGGCGGTCAGCGCGGCCCCGGGCTGCTCGCCGAGCTCGGACCGGGCGAGGCTGAGGCTGGCGTAGGCGTCGTGCACGGGACCGTCGGCATGGAGCCGGAGCCCGCGGGCGAGCTCGGTGTGCCCTCGCATCGCGGTGGTCTGCATGCCGAGAGGCTAGGTCGACCGCACGGTCGCGCCACTCGTCCTTGTGCCGGGACACGGGTGCCCGGTCCCCGCGGTGTGCCACCGCACACGACGGCGGGCGGACGCATCGGGTGCGCCCGCCCGCCGTCGAGGTCCGCCGTCCCGGTCGGGACGAGGTCAGGCCCGGGTCAGAACGGGCACGAGCTCTCGTACTTCTCCACGTCCGAGAACCACCCGGTCGAGGGTCCCGGGCAGAGGAACTGCGTGTACCGCGTGTCGTCGTCGACGAACCGCTTGAGCCAGGAGATCGAGTACTTCGCGATCGTCGTGTTGGAGCTGTTGGGAGCGAAGTGGCTGGCCCCGTCCAGCTCCAGGTAGGCCTTCTGAAGGTCTCGGTCGAAGGACTCGTAGAACGGCTCGGCGTGCGTCTCGTGCCGGGCGACGGAGTCGTACTCGGCGCCGAAGATCAGCGTGGGGGTGCTGACCGACGACCAGTTCTTCTTCACGTGCCACGGGGTCATGGGGATGGCGGCCTTGATGTCCGGGTTGTCGTCCACCGCGCGCAGCGTGCCGCCGCCGCCCATCGAGTGGCCCATGAGCGCGAGCCGGTCGGCGTCGATCCGGTCGGCGACCGGGCTCGAGTCGGTGAGGTAGTCGAGGGCCGCCTGGAGCTGGCGGGCTCGGGAGTCGGGCTGGTCGTAGATCGAGTTCGTGGCCATCGTCAGGACGACGAAGCCCTGGGACGCGAGCCGCGGACCCAGCCACGAGATGGTCCGCTCGGTGCCGGTGTAGCCGGGCGAGATGACGACGGCGCCAAAGTCGCCGTCGCGCGTCGTGGTCGGGTAGTAGATCGTGCCGCCACCGAAGCCCGAGACGAGGCTGGAGACGTTCTGCTCGGAGATCGAGTAGCTGCCGCGCGATGCCTCGATGCTCGACTCGGTCGGGTCCGGACCGCGCTCGTGGGGGTTGTCCGCGCCCTGGGCGGCGGGGCCGGCGGCGATGCCGACGCCCACGGCGACGGCGAGCGAGGCCAGGATGCCGGTCACCCGCTGGCGGGTCCGGGAGGTGCTCGGTGAGTGCTGCATCGTACGTCCTCTCTGACGGGGCCCCCGGCGGGAGCCGTTGCTGCCCAAATAGCGTGTGGTGCCGGCCCGCCGGGTGGCATCGGCAAGATCGCCGGTCCGGTGCCGGCGGCGCGACCCCGAGACACCGTCTCAGGCCGTGGTGGCGGCAGGCTACGGTGGTCCCACGACACGGGGTGCGCCCACCGGGAGCTGAGATCACACCCGTCGAACCTGATGCAGTCCGCACTGACGAAGGGATGTCGCCCATGCCGTCGACCCTGCCCACCCGCCACGGATCGCCGTGGCGCCCGCGCCCCGTCCCGCGGGTGCTGTCCGTCGCGGGCTCGGACCCGTCCGGGGGGGCCGGCATCCAGGCAGACCTGAAGGCGATCGCGGCAGCCGGTGGCTACGGCATGGCTGCGCTGACGGCGCTGACGGCGCAGAGCACCCGAGGGGTGAGCGCCGTGCACGTACCGCCCCCGTCGTTCCTCGCCGCGCAGCTCGACACGCTGCGTGCCGACGTCGCGCTCGACGGGATCAAGGTGGGGATGCTGGCGTCGTCGGCGGTCGCCGACGTCGTCACCCGGTGGTTGGACGACGGCGCGGGAGTCGACGGTCCCCCCGTCGTCGTCGACCCGGTCATGGTCGCGACCTCGGGGGACCGTCTGCTGGACCGCGCCGCCGAGGACGCGGTGCGCCGGCTGCTCGACCGGGCGGACGTCGTGACGCCCAACGTCCCCGAGCTGGCCGTCCTGCTGGGCACGCCCGCCGCGACGACCTGGACGGGTGTCCTCGGTCAGGCTGCCCGGCTGGCCGCCCGGCACGACGTGCTCGTGGTGGCCAAGGGCGGTCACCTGCCCGGCGACGAGGTGCCGGACGCGCTCGTCGGGCCGGGCGGCGTCGTCGCCGAGCTGCCGGGCCGGCGCGTCCCCACGACCAGCACGCACGGTACCGGGTGCTCGCTGTCCAGCGGGCTGGTCACGCGCTACGCCCGACACGGCGAGTGGGAGCGAGCGCTGCGGGAGACCAAGGCCTGGCTGACGGACGCCGTCGTCGCGGGAACGGCGCTCGAGGTCGGCAGCGGCTGCGGCCCGGTCGACCACTTCTGGGCGCTGCGCGGGGTGCTCGTCGAGAGTCCTTAGCAACGCCGAACGTCGTGGTCCGGACCGTTCTCACCGGCCAAAGCGGGCGTGACCATGACGTTCGGCACGGGAGGGTCAGTCGAACAGGTCGCCGAGGTCGCCGATCTCGTCCAGGATGCCGCCGAGCACCATGCCACCCAGGACGGCGCCGAACGCTCCGGAGCCGGCGCGGCCGGACGCGGGCCGACGGTGTCCTTCCCACGGCTGCGGGCCAGGACGCGCGACGTCTCGGCGTGCCAGGTCGGCGGCCTCGGTGGCCAGGGCGGACGCGCGGCGCGCTCCGTCGACCGCTGCCTCGGCGTCGGTGACGTCCCGCGCCGCGGCGAGCTCGCGCTCGGCCGCGGCGAGCCGGGTGCGGGCGTCGGGGCCGACCGGCGCGCGGTAGTCGTCCACGACGGAGCGTGCCGCCGCGACCTGGCGCGCCGCGTCGTCGAGCGCGGGCCCGCGCTGCGCTGCTGCTCGCCGGGAGCGTTCGTCGCGCTCGATCCGGTCACGGACGGCGTCGTCCAAGGCGGTGTTGGCCTCACGGAGCCGGGTCAGGGTGGCGATCGGGTCGGTCGGCTCGCCGGGCGCGGGCAGGGTCCGCAACGTCTCGGACAGGGCGTCCGCCGCGAGGTCGACGGCGCCCTCGCGGCGGGTCGCCGGCATGGCGCGGGCCTGGGCGAGCTCGGTGCGGGACTCGGCGACCAGTGCGCCGAGGGCAGCCTCGGCACGCAGTGCCTCCGACTCGAAGTCATGGACGGCGGACAGCAGGCCCTCGGCGCGGTGGAGGGCGTCCTCGGCCGCGCGCGTCCCCGCTGCCGCCTCGGCGACCTGCTGGGAGGTGAGCCTGCGCCGCGCGGCGGCCGCGCTCCGGGCGGCGAAGTCGAGCAGGCGGCCGGCCTGGGCCGGGTTGTCGGCCACGGGTGCGAGCGCGTGCTCCGTGTAGTCGGTGCGGAGCCGCTCGACGTCCTCACGCGCCGGGCCGATCGCGCCCCGTATCGTCTCGATGCGTTCCTCGACGCGGTCGATCGCCTGCGGGGTGGCCCGGGCGGAGCTGCGCCGGGCCGCCAGCGTGGCGTCGAGGTCGTCGAGCGCCGCACCGGCGGCGCGGCACAGCTCGGCGATGCGGCCCGACCACTCGCGGCGCTCGGCGTCGGTGTCCGGCACGTGGTCGTGCAGCAGCTGGTTGAGGTGGAACGCCTCGCGCAGGTGCTCCCTGGCCTGCTGGAGGGCAGGTCGGGCCTCGGCGGTGGCGGGCTCGCCGAGCTCGGCCACGGCGAAGGACAGCTCGTCCTCGGCCAGACGGGCGCGCTCGTCGGTGCGGACCAGCGCCGACCCGGCGGCCGTCGTCAGCCGGGCGAGCTCTGACTCAGCGGTCTCCCGCCGACGCTGACGCCGTCGGCGGCCCCGGAGCACGAGCGCGAACCCTGCGACGACCACCAGCACCAAGCCCGTCACCACACCGACCAGCTGCACGCCATCCATGCCGGGAATCGTACGGGCATCCGGGAGCGGCCGGGACGGTCGGCCACGGGTGGCTCAGGCCGGCCTGCGCGCGACGACCTCGAAGGTGTGCCAGTGCTTGGGGCCGCCGAACGAGGGACCGTCGTGCTCGCGCTCGTCGACCACCAGCACGTCCAGGCCGTCGATCAGCTCACCGACGTCCTCCTCGTGGTGGAAGGTCAGCGCGTCCGCCGTCGCAGGGTCGGTAGCCCACTCGTCGCGCTCGCCGAAGAGCGTGACGCCGACCCAGCCGCCCGGCGCGAGGGCGCCGCGGACGCCCTCCCAGACGCGCGCGAAGTCCGACGGCGGGACGAAGGGCAGCGCGTAGGAGGCGTGGACGAGGTGGGCGCTCGGCAGCGGGAGCGCCTCCTGGACGGTGGCCACGCGCACCTCGAGACCGGCGCGCAGCGCCGGAGGCACCAGGCGGGGCACCAGGTCGGCCGTGCCCGGGGCCGGGTCGACCGCGAGCACGTGCCAGCCCGCACGCACGAGAGCCGTGGCCTCGACCCCGCTTCCCGCACCGAGGTCGACGGCCTGGCGGCCCGCCCCCTCCCCGGCCCGGGTGAGCAGGTCGCGGCAGAGCTGCCGCGGAGCGCGTCCCGTCTGGCGGGCGTTGTAGAGATCCCAGTGCGCGAGGTCGAAGCGGGTCACCCGCAGATCATGCCCCGGGCAAGCATGTCGGTGCTCGGTGGGATGATGTGAGCGATGCCACCCGACTCTCCTGAACGCCCCGCGCCCGCCGGCTCCCAGCTCGGCACGGTCGCCTCGGTGCTGCGGCTGCTGCCCTACGTCCGTCCGGCGCTACCACGCCTCGTCGGCGGTCTGGTCGCGTCGCTCGGGGCGGGCCTCGCGGCCCTCGCCATCCCCCGGGTGCTCCAGCGCCTCGTCGAGGGGCCCCTGGCACAGGGCGTCGCCGCCCACGACTACACGGCGCTCCTCTGGCCGACGCTGGCCGTCCTCGGCCTCGGGGTCACCGAGGCAGGCCTGATCCTCCTGCGCCGCAACCTCGTCATGTACCCGGGCACGCGGGTCGAGGCGGCCCTGCGCACCGAGCTCTTCCGCCACCTGCAGCAGCTCCCGGCCGCGTTCCACGACCGGTGGTCGGGCGGCCAGCTGCTGAGCCGCTCCATGGGCGACCTGGGACTCCTGCGGCGGTGGCTCGTCTTCGGTCTGCTGCAGCTCGTGGTCAGCACGATCACCATCGCCGTCGGCGTAGCGCTCCTGCTCGCCACCGCCGGCTGGCTGGGCCTCGTCTACCTCGCCGGCGCCATCCCGGTGACGATCATCGCGTTCCGGTTCTCGCGCCGCTACCGCGTCATCGCCCGGCTCTCGCAGGACCAGTCCGGCGACCTCGCCAACACCGTCGAGGAGTCCGTGCACGGGATCCGCGTGCTCAAGGCCTTCGGTCGCGGGGAGGATGCGCTCGAGTCGTTCTCCGGGCAGGCCGAGGAGCTGCGTCGCACGGAGATCCGCAAGGCTGGCAACCAGGCCACGGTCACCACCTCGCTGCAGCTCATCCCCGAGCTCACCCTCGCCGTGTGCCTGATGCTCGGCGTCTGGCTCGCGGCCGAGGGCCAGGTCACCGTCGGCGCCCTCGTCGCGTTCTTCCTCACGGCCGCCGTCATCAACGGGCCGGTGGTCGACCTGGGCATGACGCTGTCCATGACGCTCAACGCCCGCACCGCCGTCGACCGGTTCTTCGAGGTGGTCGACACCCCGAACCCGCTGACCGACCCGGCCGACCCTGTCGAGCTCGGCGAGGGTGAGGGCCGCGTCGTGCTGCGCGACGTCGGTTTCCGGTACGCCGACGCCCCGGCGCCCGTGCTCGACGGCGTCGACCTCGAGCTGCCGGCAGGCACGACGACGGCGCTGGTCGGCTTGACCGGGTCCGGCAAGTCCACCCTCGCCCTGCTGGTCCCGCGGCTCGCCGACGTGACCGCCGGCGCCGTCGAGATCGACGGCCACGACGTGCGCGACCTGTCCCGGCACGACGTGCGACGTGCGGTCGCCGTCGCCTTCGAGGACCCGACCCTGTTCTCGGCGACCGTGCGGGACAACGTGCTCCTCGGCGTCGACGACGACCTGCCGTCCGAGACGCGCGAACGACTGCTGCACGAGGCCGTCGAGGTCGCCCAGGCCGGCTTCGTCCACGACCTGCCCCAGGGGGTCGACACCCGCATCGGTGAGGAAGGCCTCTCGCTGTCCGGCGGCCAGCGCCAACGCCTCGCGCTCGCCCGGGCGATCGCCGCCCGGCCCCGCGTGCTCGTCCTCGACGACCCGCTCTCCGCCCTCGACGTCACGACCGAGGAGGCCGTCACCGCCCGGCTGCGCGAGGTGCTCGAGGGCACCACCAGCCTCATCATCGCCCACCGGCCGTCCACGGTGGCGCTCGCGGACCGGGTCGCCGTCCTGTCCGAGGGCCGCATCACGGCGGTGGGCACGCACCGCGAGCTCCTCGCCTCCGACGACCACTACCGCTACGTCATCGCCTCGCTCGAGGCGGACTGGAAGAGCGGAGAGCACGACCACGACACGGAGGCGACCCGATGACCCCGAGGACCACCGCACCGCCGCCGCGCCGGGACCCCCGCGACGTCCACGCCGACGACGCCTCCCTCCTCGACCGGACGACGTCGCGCGCGGTGCGGCGCCGTTCGCTGCGCCTCCTCGGCGAGCTGCTGCGTCCCCGGTGGCGACCTCTTGCCTGGGCAGGGCTCCTGATCGTCGTCGGCACGCTCGGCCAGGTGGCGGGCCCCCTCCTGGTCCAGGCGGGGATCGACACCGCGCTGCCCGCCCTGCGCGACGGCGACCCCGGTCGGCTCGCGACGATCGGCGGCGCCTACCTCGCGGCCGCCGTGCTGGGTGGGATCTGCGCCGGCGCCTACGTCCGGGCGGCCGCCCGGGTCGCGCAGAGCGTGCTGCTGGAGCTGCGTCGCCGGGTCTTCCGGCACACGCAGCGGCTCTCGCTCGAGTTCCACGAGTCCTACACCTCGGGTCGCGTCATCAGCCGCCAGACCTCGGACCTGGAGGCGCTCCGCGAGCTCTTCGACGGCGGGCTGACGGGCGTGGTGTCCTCGCTGATGCTCATGGTGTTCACCGGAGCGGCGCTGTTCGTCGTCGACTGGCGGTCGGGGCTGGTGCTGACGGTCGCCCTCGTGCCCGCCTGGTTGCTGACCCGCTGGTTCCAGCGGCGCTCGCAGCTCCACTACCGCGAGCAGCGCGGCGCGTCGGCACGGCTCATCGTGAAGTTCGTCGAGACCATGACGGGGATGCGGGCGGTGCAGGCGTTCCGGCGCGAGCCCACCACCCAGGCCGAGTACGCACGGCTCGGCGAGGAGTACCGCGACGCGAACCTGCGCATCTTCGGCGTCAACGGCCGCTACCAGCCAGGGCTCGTGCTGATCGGCAACGTCACCGTGGCGGCAGCGCTCGCCTACGGCGGGTGGCGGGTCTTCGAGGGGCAGCTCGAGCTCGGTGCGCTCGTCGCCGTGCTGCTGTACGTCAAGCGCTTCTTCCAGCCGATCCAACAGCTCGGCATGTTCTACAACGCGCTGCAGTCCGCGGTGGCCGCGCTCGAGAAGGTGTCCGGGCTGCTCGCGGAGGAACCGACGGTGGTCGAGCCGCAGCGCCCGACGCCGTTGCGCAGGGCTCGCGGCGAGCTGCGGCTCGAGGACGTCACGTTCGGCTACGGCAAGGGCCCGGTGGTGCTCCCCGAGCTCGACCTGACGATCCCGGCTGGGCAGACGGTCGCGCTCGTCGGCTCGACCGGGGCGGGCAAGTCGACGCTGGCCAAGCTCGTCACCCGGTTCTACGACGCGAGCGAGGGGCGGGTGCTCCTCGACGGTGTGGACGTGCGCGACCTGTCCACCCGGGACCTGCGGCGTGCGGTGGTGATGGTGACGCAGGAGGCGTACCTCTTCAGCGGCACGGTGCGCGAGAACATCGCTCTGGGTCGCCCGGACGCCACCGACGAGCAGATCGAGGCGGCGGCTCGGGCGGTCGGGGTGCACGACTTCGTGACCGGTCTGCCCGACGGGTACGGCACCGAGGTGAACAAGCGGGGCGGTCGGGTCTCGTCGGGGCAGCGCCAGCTGCTCAGCTTTGCCCGCGCCTTCCTCGCCGACCCGGCGGTCCTGGTGCTGGACGAGGCGACGAGCTCGCTCGACGTCCCGGGGGAGCGGTTGGTGCAGGCCGGCCTCCAGACGCTGCTCGCCGACCGGACGGCGATCATCATCGCCCACCGGCTCTCGACGGTCGCGATCGCGGACCGCGTGCTCGTGATGGAGGGCGGTCGCGTCGTCGAGGACGGCACGCCGCAGGAACTGGTGATGCAGCAGGGGCGGTTCGCGGCGCTGGATGCCGCGTGGCGGGACTCGGTCGTCTGACCTCCTTGCGGCCGACCGACCGGACGGTATGCTGACGGTCCGGCGACAGGAGAGGTGCGACATCGTGGTCGACGTCCGAGAGCGAGACAGCGGTACCCGGGGCCGCGTCATCACCTACCCGGTCGCGCTGCGCGCCGCCCGCCGGCGGTTCGTGGCATCCGGCGGGCTGGCGATGGACCAGCTCACCGAGGACCTGTGGGTGAGCAGGGCGACGCTGTACCGGGTCGTCGGCAGTCGCGACCGCCTGCTGGGCGACGTGCTGTGGCAGCTCGCGGCACGGACCCTCGACCGGGCGCGCCACGACGCCGACGACGCGGCGATGGGCGGCGTCGACCGCCTCCTGGCGGTCGCGCAGCGTTTCGACGACGAGGTCGGCCTCTACGAGCCGTTGCAGAAGTATCTGGCCGTCGATCCCGTGGACGCGACCCGGGTGCTGTTCGGCGCGACCGCCCGGGTCCACGTCCGCAACGTCGAGGCGTGGGCGGAGCTCATCCGCCGGGAGCAGGAGACCGGCGACCTGGGCCCGCTGCAGTTCTCGGTGGCCGAGACGGCGTTCGCCTTCGTCCGGATCGGGGAGTCGGTCCTCTTCGGCTCGATGCTCGCGGGGATCGAGCCGGACAGACGGCTCGGCGAGCACCTGCGCCGGACGGTCCTGCCGATGGACTAGGGCCGGTCGCTGAGATCCCAGACCGTCCGGAACGGGTCAGGAGCGGCCGGTCGCGACCAGTCGCTCCACCAGTGCGGCCGCCGGGGGAGTGGGTGCGCCCACGGTGAGCGCGAGCACCGACCGCCCGGCGCCCGGCAGCGGAACGGTGACCACGTCAGGGTTGCGGTGCGCGCGCAGAGCGAGACCGGGCAGCAGGCTCACGCCTGCGCCGGCCGCGACGAGCGCCTGCACGGCGACGTAGTCGTCGGTCTCGAAGGCCAACCGGGGGGCGAACCCGGCCACGGCACACCGTGCGACGAGGTCCGCACGACATCGTTCGCAGCCGGCGATCCAGGCGTCGTCCTCGTGGGCGCGCAGCAGTGCGCTTCCCGTGCGGCCGGAGCCCCCGGCCGGCCCCCGCCCGCCGTGCGCCGTGACGAGGTGCACCGTGTCGTCGAGCACCCGCGTGGTCTGGAAGCGGGAGAGGTCGTCGACGCTGCGGGTGTGGCGCACGTCGGAGTGCTCGAAGACGAGGGCGACGTCGACCTCACCGGCCTGGAGCGCCGCGACCGCCTCCGGCGGCTCCGCTTCGACGAGGCTGACACCGATCCCCGGGTGGTCCCGACGCAACCGGGTGACCGCCTCGGGCACGATCGTGGCGAGGGCCGACGGGAAGGCGGCGAGGCGCGCCCTGCCGGCGCGCAGGCCGGCGAGCGCGTCGAGCTCACGCTGCGCCCCCTCGACGCGGGCGATGATCTCACCGGCACGATCGGCGAGGAGGCGACCGGCCTCGGTGAGGCGCACGCCGCGCCCTGCGCGCTGCAGCAGGGGGATCCCCGCCTCGGTCTCGAGCCGCGCGAGGTGGTGGCTCACGGACGGCTGGGCGTAGTGCAGCTCGCGGGCCGCGGCCGTCACCGACCCGGTCCGGGCCACGGCGGCCAGCACGCGCAGCCGGGTCAGGTCGAGCTGGGCGGCGGGGGGCGGGACGTCCGTCATCGCACCAGGATACGAACCATCCATCGACGTCGGCGATGGTTCAGGTCACAAGATGGCATTGGACCGATGGATCATGCGCGACCGATGGTGGAGGCATGGATATCCCCCCGCCGACCGTCGCCGACGTCCTGGCCGCCCAGCGCCGTATCGAGGGTCTCGTCGAGCGCACGCCGGCATCGACCTACACCGAGCTCGACCGCCTGGCCGACGACGCCGGCGCGTCCGGAGCGCGCCTCGTCATCAAGCACGAGAACCTGCAGCGCACGGGCGCGTTCAAGGCGCGCGGGGCGCTCAACCTGCTCCTGCAGATGTCCGACGACGCCCGTCGGCGCGGCATCGTCGGCTACTCCACGGGCAACCATGCGCAGGCGCTCGCGTACGCCGCCCGGCACGTGGGTGCGCCGTGCACGATCGTCATGCCGATGGCGCCGAACCCTGTCAAGGAGCGGGCCGTCCGGTCGCTCGGCGCGGACGTCGTCCTGCACGGCGACCGGCTGGAGGACGCCTGCGCGCACGCCGAGCGGCTCGCAGCCGACCGCTCCGCGCGCCTGGTGAGCGCCGCCGACGAGCCGGACCTCGTCGCCGGGGTGGCCACCGCGACCCTCGAGCTGCTGCAGCAGCGGCCCGACCTGGACGTCCTGGTCGTGCCTGTCGGTGGCGGATCCGGCGCGGGTGCCGCCTGCCTCGTGGCAGCAGCGGTCGCTCCCCGCGTCCGCGTCGTCGGCGTGCAGGCGGCAGCGTCCTCGGCCGCGCACGACTCGTGGCGCGCCGGCGAGCTCCTCACGCGGCCCAACGCCACGCGCGCCGAGGGCCTCGCCGTCGGGCGCGGGTTCGCCCTCACCCAGAGGATCCTGCGTGCTCACCTGAGCGACTTCCTGCTGGTGGACGACGACGCGATCACCCGCGCTCAGCGCGCCTACCTCACGGCCGCCCGCACCGTGGCCGAGGGGGCGGGCGCCGCCGCCCTGGCGGCCGTGCTGACACATCCCGCACTGTTCGCCGGCGCGCGGACCGGCGTCGTCTGCTCCGGTGGCAACGCGAGCGAGGCCGAGCTGCGCCGCGCCCTGGCGAGCACCTGACCAGCGAGGGTGCCTCGTCCCGGCGTAGCCTGGCGAGATGGCTCGTCTCGTGGACATCCATCCCGTCGACCCGCAGCCACGCCTGGTGGGCCAGGTCGTGGCGGCCCTCCGGGACGGTGCGCTCGTCGCCTACCCGACGGACTCCGGCTACGCCCTCGGCTGCCGCATCGGGCTGCACGACGGCACCGAGCGGATCCGGCAGATCCGGCGTCTGGACGCCAAGCACCACTTCACGCTGGTGTGCTGCGACTTCGCCCAGCTCGGCCAGCTCGTGCGGCTGGACAACTCGGCCTTCCGGGCGATCAAGGCGGCCATACCCGGTCCGTACACGTTCATCCTGCCGGCCACCTCCGAGGTGCCGCGCCGGCTCGCCCACCCGAAGAAGAAGACCGTCGGCGTGCGCATCCCGGACTCGCGCGTGGTCCACGCCCTGCTGAGCGAGCTCGGCGAGCCGCTGCTCAGCTCGACGCTCATCATGCCGGGGGACGCCGAGCCTCTCACCGAGGCGTGGCAGGTCTCCGAGGCGCTGGACCGATCGGTCGACGTGATCGTCGACTCCGGGGACGTCTCGGCGGAGCCGACCACCGTGGTCGACTGGTCCGCCGGCTACCCGGAGGTCGTCCGGGCCGGGGCGGGGGATCCCGCGCCGTTCGAGTAGGGGGCCGATGCCGCACGCTCACGTCGCGGCCCGTTCACCGTTCGGCGACCTGATCGGGCTAGGGTGCTGGTCATGAGCGATCGTGGACTCGAGCTGGCCCGGGACAAGATGCACGGTGCGGGGGTGGCATCCGCCGCCGTCGACGTGTTCAGCCGATTCTACCGGCTGCTGGAGGGCGGACAGAGCGGTTACGTGCGGGAGGACGACGTCGAGCCCTTGACGGGCCTGACCCGGCACGCCGACCTCGACATCGACGCGGCCGATGCGTCTGCGGCCCTGGCGAGGACGGCCATCATCAAGCTCAACGGGGGCCTCGGCACCTCGATGGGGATGGACCGGGCGAAGTCGTTGCTCGAGGTACGCCGGTCGGCCGAGGGCGAGTCGCTGAGCTTCCTCGACGTGATCGTCGGCCAGGTGCGTGCCGCGCGCCAGGCCACGGGCGCGCGGCTGCCGCTGGTGCTGATGAACTCCTTCCGCACGC
The DNA here is from genome assembly GCF_056590155.1 of Isoptericola sp. GX10416. Taxonomy (NCBI): domain Bacteria; kingdom Bacillati; phylum Actinomycetota; class Actinomycetes; order Micrococcales; family Promicromonosporaceae; genus Isoptericola; species Isoptericola sp. GX10416. The sequence goes on from NZ_JBWPVO010000001.1 coordinate 152,707, forward strand.
AGGACGACACGCTCGCCGCCCTGTCGGGGTACGGCGACCTCGCTGTGGAAGGGCTGCCGCTCGACTTCCTGCAGAACCGGGAGCCGAAGCTGCGGGCGGACACGCTGGAACCGGTCGAGTGGCCGGACGACCCATCGTTGGAGTGGTGCCCGCCGGGGCACGGTGACCTCTACCCGGCGTTGCACGCCAACGGCGTGGTGCGGGCACTCCTCGACGCCGGTTTCCGCTACGCCTGCGTCTCCAACTCGGACAACCTCGGTGCGGCGCCCGACGGCGAGATCGCGGCCTGGTTCGCCGGCACCGGTGCCCCCTACGCGGCCGAGATGTGCCTCAAGACGCCGGCCGACGTCAAGGGCGGCCAGCTCGTGGTCCGCCGGTCGGACGGTCGGATCATCCAGCGCGAGACGGCGCAGACGCACCCGGAGGACGTGGACGTCTCGCTCGACCCGGAGCGCCACCGCTACTTCCACACGAACAACCTGTGGTTCGACCTGGAGGTCCTGGCGGCCGAGCTGGACCGCACCGGCGGGGTCCTCGAGCTGCCGCTGATCCGCAACGCCAAGACCGTCGACCCGTCGGACCCGAGCTCACCCGAGGTGATCCAGATCGAGTCGGCGATGGGCGCCGCGGTGGCGGTCTTCGAGGGGGCGACGGCGATCGAGGTGGGTCGCGAGCGGTTCCTGCCGGTCAAGACCACCGACGACCTGCTGCTGCTGCGTTCGGACGTGTACGACCTCACCGACGACTACCGGCTGGTCTCGCAGGTCGAGGCGCCGCTCGTGCGGCTGTCGAAGGCGTACAAGACCATCGGCGCGTTCGACGCCCGGTTCCCGGCCGGGCCGCCGTCGCTGCGGGCGGCGACCGGTCTCTCGGTCGCGGGGGACTGGACCTTCGGTCGTGGCGTGCGCGCCGAGGGGGCGGCCGAGCTGCCCGAGCCGGAGGAGGGGACGGGGACGGTCCCCGACGGAGCCACCATCACCCGCGACGGGATTGCCTGAGACTCACCGCGGCACGTCGACGACCCGCTCAGCGCCCACGGTGGGGCGGAGCCGGCCTGCGGTGGCTGCCGCGACGTCGTCGTGCAGCCGGGCCACCTCGTCCGGCGGGACCAGCAGGGTGAGCCGCGCGACCTCCGCGTAGACGGTCTCGCCGACGACGGCGTCCCGGTGCGCGGCCCACTCGCGCAGGAGGTGCTCAAGCCGGCCGGCCTCGGCGTGCGGGGCGTCGAGCGTCACCTCGACCAGGTGGCGGCGCCCGATCACCAGACCGCGGCGCTCCGCGTCGTCGAGCGCCGCGGTCACGGCTCCGGAGTAGGCCCGGACGAGCCCGCCCGCGCCGAGCAGCACCCCGCCGAAGTACCGCGTGACGACGGCGACGACGTCGGTCGTACGACGGTGCCGCAGCACCTCGAGCATCGGGACGCCCGCCGTGCCGGACGGTTCGCCGTCGTCGGAGGAGCGCTGGGTGTCCGCATGGACGCCGAGCACCACGGCGACGCAGTGGTGCCGCGCGTCCCAGTGCTGCTTGCGCAGACGGGCGACGACCACGTCCGCCTCGGTGCCGTCGGCGACGGGAGCCACGTGGGCGAGGAAGCGGGACCGCTTGATCACGAGATCGTGGTCGACGGGCGCCGAGAGGGTGCGGGGCAGGGGCATCCGTCGATCCTACGAGCGCCGACACGCCGATCGATCATCCGACGAAATAGTGTGCCAAGCGCCATCATCGACCCATGGCGAACTCGCACGAGACGACGGACGGACTACCGAGCACGGACGACAGTGCTGCCGTGGGAGAGGTCGGACGCTACCCCCGACCCACGGTCTCGCTCGACGAGGCGGAGTGGGTCTGGCGCCAGCTCTCGGTGGAGGCGCTGCGGCCCGACGGCAAGCCCGAGATCGTGCGCCTCGCGGTGATCGCCGGGCTGACCCGCGCGACCGGGGCGAGGTACGGCGACCTGCTGCGAGTGCGGGCGGAGGACCTCGACCTGGGGCCGGACGGGACCGGACGCGTCGGTGGTGCGCGGCCGACGGGGGAGGGGAGGGTCCTCGTGCGTCACGGCAAGCACCGGACCCTCCGCCGGCACCGCGTCCCGGGGGAGGTCGTGATCGTCCTGAGGCACTGGATGGTGGTCCGCACCGAGCTGGCGGCCGAGCTGGAGGGCTCCGTCCCCCGTGCCTTGCTCCTGACGGTGCACCACACGCACGACAACGGCACGACCGTCTCCAGCGGGCTGCCGATCACGCGGCAGGGGCTGGTGCTGTCCTGGCGGAGGTTCGTCCACCGCACGAACGCTCGCTACGGGGCGACCAGGCCGCCGCTGCCCACCCGGTTCGAGCAGGTGCGTCGCGCCTGGCGGGATGCAGGGCTGACCGATCCCGGTACAGAGGTGACCGAAGAGAAATAGTGTGCCAAGCACCTCCTCCCACCACAGGGCCACCAGGCAGGTCCCCACCCAGCCCCGAGGGCCCCGGGGCCTCAGCCCGTCGAGATGCCCAGCAGAGGCCTGGTGGGGGTGTGCGAAGCGAGCTCCTCGAAGCCCATCCGGTCGTAGAACGCCCGGGCTGACGTGTTGGCCGGGTCGTACCCGAGGTGCACGCCCGGGACACCACGGGCGGCGAGCGCGGCACGCAGCGTGTCCACGAGCCGGCGGCCCAGGCCTCGACCCTGCGCCTCGGGGATCAGGTCGATGTGCAGGTGCGCCGGGTGGGTCTCGAGCTCTCCGTGCTGCAGCCCGCGCACCATGCGCTGCGGGTCGCGGCCGTCGTACAGCAGGGCGTCCTCGGAGTAGCCAGGGTCGGCAGCCGTCGGCGGACCGGCTGCGGGGTGCCGGTCGACGAAGCCCGGCGTCCACTCCCGTTCCCACCACGCCGCGAACTCCGCCGTGTCGGCCACGGCGATGATGTAGCCGAGCAGTCGCCCGTCGTCGACCGACAGCGGCCCGCTGGGTCCGTCGTCGTGCCGGACCACGACGAACGCGAGGTCGGGAGCGTGATCGACGTACGGCAGGGCGTACACCTCGGGCATGAGGTCGTCGTCGGAGTAGACGCCGCGGGCGTCGCCGCCGCCCGCGGCGGTCCGGACGCACACCTCGGCGACGGCGGGACGGTCTGACGGGCGATACGGACGGATCGTGATCTCGCTCATCGGGTCATCGTGGCAGCAGCCACCACGCCAGGGCGAGGAGCGCCCCACCGCCGAGCAGCACGAGGCCGGCGAGCGCAGCACCCGACACCGCCCAGGCGAGCGCTCCGACGGCGCTCGTCACGCCAGCGACGACGAGGTCCCGCGAGCCGCTGCGCCCCAGCACCGCCACCTCGACCCGCGTCCGCCACCCGACATGACCCGCCCACCAGCTCAGGCGCACCGCGAGGTAGGCCAACGGAGCGAGCCAGAGCACAGCGGGATCGAAGGGAGTGGAAGCCGAACCCAGCAGGAGCAGGGCGGACAGGACGACGGCGACGTGCGCGGGGAGCTGTCCCGGGCGTAGCAGCGCCCAGAGGGCCGCACCCGCCACCAACGTCAGCACGAGCCCGGTCATCAGCGACGTGCGCGAGGCGGCCGCCCACACCAGTGCGGCCACGGCGACGGCCGCGGCCGCCCGCAGCACGAGACCCGGTACCGCCGGCCCGTGCTCGACCCGCACGACCGGCAGTGCTCGGGCGCGGCGTCGCCGCACCCAGTCGTGGAGCTCCGCGGTCAGGCTCATCCTGCGACGTCCGGCTGGCGTCCGAACGTCTCGGCCGAGGCGGGTCGTCCAGGCTGCAGCAGCGGTGTCGGGTGCACGCCCCCGAGGATCCCACGCCCGGGCGACCGTGTCAGCCTCGTCCGGGCCCAGGACCGGAACGCCGCAGCCGTCCGTCGACGCCGGTGCGGGCCCCGTCAGCCCGGGTGCCGGACCGACGGGGCGCGGTGCTGCTCCGCAGCCCGCACGAGCGCCTCGAACCGGGCGGGGGCCCCGGTCCGGGCGTCGCCGGCCCACGCCACCACCGGCACGCCCTCGCTCGTCAGCTGCCGCAGCCGGTCCTCGCGCTCCATGCGGGTGACGCGCCAGGCCAGCCGCAGATGAACCTCGTGGACGGGGTGCACTGCCGGCAGCGTGTCGACGACGACGACCTGGTGTCCCTGGTCGCGCCACGTGCGCACCATGTGGAGCGACTCGTCGTCCAGGGCCGTGGTGAACAGGTAGACGATCGCGTCGGCCGGGAGGCGAGGCGGTCGCAGCCGCCGCGCCGGGCTGCCCAGGGGGCTGCTCGTCGCGAGCCCGTGCAGCACCCGCCGCAGGTGCCGCTGGCCCGCGGCGGGCGGCAGGGGGCGTCGGCGCCGGCCCAGGTCCTCGAGACCCACCCGGTCGCCGGACGCGACGACGGCCCGCGCCACCGAGGCGGCGGCGTGCCGGGCCAGGTCCAGCGAGGTCGGCTCGTCGACACGCAGGTCTCCGTTGCCGCGCCACGTCCGCAGGTCCGGCCCGACGTCGTCGCGTGAGTCGAGCACGAGGATCGTGGTGGCCTCCGCCGTGGCGTAGGTGCGCCGGACGTAGAGCTCGTCGAGGGCCGGCGAGCGGCGTGCCGTCGTCCGCCAGTCGATCCGGCGCAACCGATCGCCCGGCGTGAACAGGTGGACGTCGCGCAGCTCGCTGCCGTCCCCGAGCCGCGGGGAGGTGTGCGGACCGGTCAGCCCACGCAGACGTGACGGGAGCGGCACACGCCCCAGCGGCATCGCGGCGGGCAGGACGAGCCGGTCCGGTGCCGTCGAGCGCTCGACGTCCTCCGCCGTCGCGCCCCCTGCTCCATGACCTCGGACGTCGACGACGAACGTGGGCTGCGGTCCCGTGCGCACCGACGCGAGGCCGAGCTCGAGCTCGCGGCGACCCGGTGCGAGCAGGACGTCCAGCGTGCGGTGGCCCGGCGCCGCCACCCGGGAGTGCACGACCTCGACCCCAGCGGGAGGGTCGATCGCGAGCACCGCTGTCAGCTCGCCCGGAGCGGCCGTCTCGTCGGCCGTCGAGATGGCGTGCCGCGTGGGTCGCTCGGGCGTGCGACCCGTCAGCGCGCCAGGCGCACCGCTCCATGCCACCCCGAGCAGCAGAGGAACACCCACCAGCGCGACGTCCGCTCGACCCGTCACCAGACCGACCGCGAGCAGGACCACGGCGACGACGGTTCCCGCGACCCCGTGTGGCGTGCGCCGCCAGACCGGATCGTCGGGGCCCCGCAGGCCGCGCTCCCGTGCGCCGTCCCGCTCGCTCGACGTGAAGCTCACCGACCGGGTCCCACGGTCGCAGGCCCGGGCACCGACGCGAGGAGCTCGCCGACCACCTGCTCAGGGCGCACCGCGGCGGCCCACGCGGTCGGGTTCAGCGTCAGCCGGTGGGCCAGGACGGGGACGGCGACCCGCTTCACGTCCTCGGGCAGCAGGTGGTCGCGCCCGTCGAGCACGGCGACCGCACGTCCCAGCAGCAGCAGGTTCTGCGAGCCGCGGGGCGAGGCCCCGACCTCCAGCGCGGAGTGCGCGCGGGTGGCGGCGGCGAGGTCGACGCAGTAGGTCGCGACGTCGGGGTCGACCTCGACGGCCTCCACGCCCGCCTGCATGGCCAGCACCGTCTCCGCGTCGACGACCCGTCGCACCGGTGCCGCCTCCTGCCGCCGGGCGACACGACGCAGCAGCACGTCGCGCTCCTGGTCGCGGTCCGGGTAGCCGACGGCGAGCCGCACCATGAACCGGTCGAGCTGCGCCTCCGGGAGCGGGTAGGTGCCCTCGTACTCGACCGGGTTCGACGTCGCCACGACGTGGAACGGTCGCGGCAGCGGTCGGGTGACCCCCTCGGCCGACACCTGACGTTCCGCCATGGCCTCCAGGAGCGCGGACTGCGTCTTGGGCGCCGTCCGGTTGATCTCGTCGGCGAGGAACAGGCCCGTGAAGACGGGCCCGGGTCGGAACACGAACTCACGGGTGGCCGGGTCGAAGATGCTGGACCCGGTGACGTCGCTGGGCAGCAGGTCGGGCGTGCACTGCAACCGGGCGAAGTCGAGCCCGAGCGCCGTGGCCAGCGACCGGGCGGCCAGCGTCTTGCCGAGACCGGGCACGTCCTCGAACAGCACGTGCCCCCCGGCGAGCACGGCCGCGAGCGCCAGCTCGAGCGAGTCGCGCATGCCGACGACGGCGGTGCCGATCTCGTCGAGGACGGCGTGTCCGTGCTCGGCGACGTCGGCGACGGGCATCGGGGTGGCGGGGTGGTTCATGCGGGTGGCCTTCCGGTTCGCCGGGCGTCGGTCGGGATGCGTTCGATGGCGTCGAGCCAGCGGTGCAGGCTGCGGGGTGTGGGGGGTCTGCGGGAGCGGATCTGGTCGAGGACGTCGGCGCCGAGGAGCGCGGCGGCGTCGTCGTGGTGGCGCGGGTCGGTCAGGTCGATGCCGTGGGGTGCGAGGCGGTGCTGGGCGAGTGCGGTGACCCGGCGGGTGATGCGGGCGGAGACGTGGCCGTCGCGGGTCAGGGCGGCCCAGCCGAGGTCGGTGACGTCGTGGCGCGCTCCGTGGCGCTGTTCGGTGGGTGGTGCGGGCCAGGCGGACTCGGCGCCGTCGTCGAGCGTGGTCCAGGCGTGCCAGACGGCGAGGGCGCCGGTGGGCAGGAGGAGGGCGTGGACGGGGTCGAGGGTCCCGGTCACGGCGAGCAGGAGGGCGGTCAGGAGGGCGACGGCCCAGGGCAGATGTCGGGTCATGGTGCGGTGGCGCCGGTGTCGAGGCTGCGGGCGATGCGGGTGAGAGCGGTGCGGGCGCTGGTGACGTCGTCGGTGCTGGTGGGGTGGGTGGTGAAGCGGGCGCGCTGGTACAGGGTGCGCAGGGTGGCGACGTCTGCCGGTGGGGCGGGGGTGGTGGCCAGGATGGTCTGGGTGAACTCGGTGGGGGTCTGGGCGGGGTGGCGGGTGGTGCCGTGCTCGGCGGCGGCGTCCTCGAGGGCGATCCAGGCGGCGACGACGGCGTCGTCCGGGGTGCCGACGTCGTCGAGGTGCTGCAGGGCTCGGGTGACGGCGTCGGCGAGCTCGGGCAGCGGGACGGTGGGGGCGTCGGCGGTGGCGAGGTCGCCACTGGTGTCGAGGGTGTCGGGTTCGGGTGCGTCGCGGGGGACGTCCTGCAGGGCGGCGAGGATCTTGCGGCCGGCGGTCCACAGCAGGAGCACGATGATGACGGATCCCAGCACGACGAGGAGGGTCAGGAGGGTGTCGTCGGGGTCGTTGGGGGTGGTGTCGGTGGGGGGCGACGGGGCGGGTGGGGAGGGTTCGGCGGGCGGGGGATCCTGGCCGAGGCCCACCTCGAGGACGGCGGCGGGCACGGAGACCTGCCAGGGGGTGGCGGTGGCGGCGCCGAGGACGACGAGCCCGGTGAGGAGGAGCAGGGCCGCCGGGTGGGTGCGTCGTCCGGGCGGCGTCATGCGAGCAGGTCGTGGGCGTGCTGCCCGGCGACGGCGGCGGCGACGAACGCGGCGGGGTCGGTGTCCAGGCCGCGGCCCATGGTGGACAGCCGGACGGGGGCACGGTGGAGCGCCTCGAGAAGCTCGGTGGTGGCGGGGACGTCGACGAGGCGGTGCCGGGCGCCGAGCGTGGCGGCCTGGTCGTGGACGCGCCGGGTCAGTTCTGCTCCCCAGCCCGGGCGGTCCTGCAGGGCGGCCTCGGGGTGGGGCACGACGACGTCGGCGGGGGCGAGCGCCACCCGCCCGTAGGCGGTCAGGGAGTGGTGCGAGATGCCGAGGTGCCGGTCGCGCGCGTCGGCGCCGGAGACCCGCAGGGAGGCGACGGGCCGGCCGGCAAGGGTGGCGGCGGCGTTGACCGCCTCGCCGGCGGTGACGCCGGAGAAGCCCCAGCGGGTCCCGGTGCCGAGGTTGCCCGGGCCTTGCGCCACGACGACGAGGTCGGCACCGAGGACGTGGTGCGCGGCGAGCAGACCGGTGTGCACGGTGACGGCCTCGTGGTCGCCGCCGAACGCCTGGCCGACGGTGATGGTGGACTCGAGCCAGCCGTGCTCGCGCAGCGCGGCGACGGTGCGCGAGAACGCGGCGGGCAGCGCACCGCCGTCGGTCATGACGTAGGCGACCCGTGGCGCCGGGGTGCCGGCGAGCTCCGCGGCGTGCCGGGCTCCGGCGATGATCGCGGGGACGGCGGAGTGCAGGTCGGCGACGATGACGGGTGTGGCGGCCAGGTCGTCGGCGTCACGCAGCACGCCGTGATGCTCGGACTCCTGCTCGTCCACGCCGAGCACCATCGCCTGCAGCGGCGTGTAGCGGGCCTTGACGAGGTGGCCGGGTCCGGGGGGCGGGTCGGCCGGGACGGCGCGGGGGTCCGCGGGAGCCACGACGAGGCCGTACCCGCCGGTGCCGAGGCCGCGGGCGAGCGCCGAGACGTTCAGCGCGAGCCGGTCGCCGACGTCGGGGTCTCCGACGAGGCCGGTGTAGGCCAGGGCGCGGATCTCGCTGGTCCCGGCGTGGCCGTCGGGGGCGGGCAGCGGTTCGCCGAGCCGGACGGTGAGCTCGCGCGCGCCGGGCCAGGTACGGCCGCGGGCGGTCACTGTGCCGGTGCGCCAGGTCACGTGGTCGGCGGCAGTTCGTCGGTGGGTCGGCCCTGTCGTCACCCGTGGAAGCGTACCTGGGACTACCGTGGTGGCCGATGGCAGGTGATGACGCGGCGGGCGACCCGCCGACCCGACCGGACGAGCGTCTGCTGAACCTCGTCATCGCCCTGGTGAACACCTCGGCGGCCATGACGAAGCAGCAGGTGCGCTCGGGCGTGCACGGATACGACGGCGCTCCCTCCACGGAGGCGTTCGAGCGGATGTTCGAGCGTGACAAGGACACGTTGCGTGCGCTCGGTGTGCCGATCGTCACGGTCGAGGGCTCCGGGCACAGCGAGGAGGTCGGCTACCGGATCGACAACGAGGCCTACGCGCTGCCCCCGGTCGACCTGACCCCGGCGGAGCTGGGCGTGGTCTCCCTGGCGGCACAGCTGTGGTCGGACAAGACCCTGCGCACGGACATGTCTCGCGCGATGACGAAGCTGGCGGCCGCCGGGGCGGCGGACGCCGCGGGCGACGCGGTCGCCGGGCTGACGCCACGGCTGCGGGCCGCGGGCGACGCCTACGGTCCGCTGCTCGAGGCGGTCTCGGAGCGCCGGGTGGCCACGTTCCGCTACCGCGCGGCGAACACCGGTCAGGTGCGCACGCGCACGGTCGAGCCGTGGCGGATCGCCGCCCGCGGTGGCGCCTGGTACGTCATCGGTCACGACCGGGACCGGGAGGCCACCAGGGTGTTCCGGCTGTCCCGCATCGACGGCCGGGTCCGCGTGGGCGCCGCGCCCGGTGCGTTCACCATCCCCGACCGCGTCGACGTCGACGCCGCGCTGGGCGCGCACGTCGGGGCGGAGCGCACGGCGCTGCTCGCCGTCGTGCCCGAGCGCGCCCCCGCGTTGCGAGCGCGCGCCGGCGAGCCGGCCGGAGCGGTGCCGCGAGCGCCGCAGGGCCGTGACGTCGTGGCGGTGCGGTTCCGGTCGATGACGGCTCTGGCGGACGAGGTCGCCGGTTACGGCGCGGCGGTGGTGGCCCTGGAGCCGGCCGAGCTGCGCGCGGAGGTGCGGCGCCGGTTGACGGCCGCGGCGGGCCTGGACGGTAGGAGCCTGGACGGGGCCGAGACCGGCTCCACGGACCGGGCGGGGGAGCGTCATGGCTGAGCGGGCGGACGACCGGCTGGTACGGCTGCTGGGCATCGTGGCCTACCTGGACGGGGCCGGGCCGGTAGGCGTGGACGAGCTCGCACGGCAGTTCGGCGTGACGTCGGAACGCATCCGTCAGGACATCGACGCGCTGTGGGTCTCTGGCACGCCGGGGTACATGCCGGACGACCTGATCGACTTCGACGCCTACTCCCTGGAGGAGGGCCTGGTCTCGCTGACCCAGGGCCGCGGTCTGACGCGGCCGCTGCGGCTGGGCACGCGCGAGGCGGTGGCGCTGGTGGCGGCGCTGCGGGCGATGCACACCACCCCGGCGGTGCAGGCGGACACGGAGCGTGCCGCGGTGGTGGCCTCGGCGCTGGACAAGCTGACGGCGGCCACGGGAGAGGCGGCCCAGGCGGTGGACGTGCGCCTGGGCGGCGTGGGGGACGCGCGGCTGCTGGGGGTCCTGGCGCACGCGGTCGCGGCGGGCCGGCGGGTGCGGCTGCGGTACGTCGACGCGGCGGACACCGTCAGCGAGCGTGACGTCGACCCGGTACGCCTGGTGACGCAGGACGACGCGACCTACCTGGTGGGCTGGTGCTACCGGGCGGTGGGTCGGCGCACGTTCCGGGTCGATCGGGTGCTGGCGGCCGTGCCGACGGGCGAGGCGGTGCAGGTTCGCGACGTGGACGGCGACGTGGACGTGTTCGCCCACGTGGCGGCCGAGGCGGGGCAGTCGGCCCAGGTGGCGGTGCTGCGGCTGGCCTCGCCCGCCCGCTGGGTCGCCGAGGAGGTGCCGGTCGAGTCGGTCACCGATCTGCCCGACGGCTCGTTCGAGGTGCGGCTGCGGGTGACGAACCCGGCGTGGCTGCGCCGACTGCTGCTGACGAACGCGCCGGACGTCCTGGCCGTGGAGCCGCGCGACGTCGCCGCGGACGTGGCCGGCGCGGCCCGTGAGGCCCTCGCCGCCTCCGACGACCTGCCGGAGCTAGGCTGAGCGCATGCCAGGTTGGGGATGGGTTCTGCTCGTGGTGTGCGCACTGGCGTTCCTGGGCTGGATCGCCTGGGGCGTGGTGCGATCAGGGCTGGCGCTGCTGCGCGAGGCGGCCGCCGCGGGCCGGACGTTCGGCGACGCCTCCGAGCGGGTCTCCGACGCCGTCGCGCGGGCCGAGGCGCAGCGGGCCGACACCTCCGCGACGATGTTCGACCCGCCCGCGAGCCTGCACGCACGCGTCGAGGGACGCCGTCGTGCCCGGGCCCGACGCCGCGGCGAGCGCCGCGCCCGCCAGAGCGCCACCTGGCAGGTCTGGCGTTCCGGCACCTGGCTGGAACGTCGCCGTGCGGTTCCACCGCCGCGCGAGGTGGGCATAGACTGATCGGGCGCCTGCATGGCCCGCACCGAACGCTTGGGAGTTGAAGTCCGTGGGTATCTTCCGAAACCCCGCCGTCATCATCACGCTCATCCTGCTCGTCGTGGTGCTCTTCGGTGCGCGACGTCTGCCGGACGTCGCCAGGAGCGTCGGTTCCTCCCTGAAGATCTTCAAGAAGGAGGTGCGTGAGCTGCGGGACGACGACGAGGACGAGCCGGGGCGCAGCACCCCCGAGCAGGGCGGGACGGGCACCGGCACGGACAGCACCACCACGGCGGCCTCGCGGGCCTCCACCACCAGCGCGAGCGACCCGGTTCCCGGCTCGGGCGAGCACCGGAACGCCTGAGGGGTCCACCGTGCCCCGCACCCCCCGGGACCCCGAGGGGCGCATGCCGCTGCGCGAGCACCTGGTCGAGGTCCGCAAGCGCGTCGTGCGCATCGCGCTGGGCCTGCTCGCCGGCGCCGTCCTCGGCTGGATCCTCTACGACCCGCTCCTGGCGGCGCTCGTCCAGCCGCTGCACGAGGCCGCCGAGCGCCGCGGCGCCCTCATCGGGCTCAACTTCGACGGCGTGGCGACCGCGATCGACATGCAGGTCAAGGTCTCACTGTTCCTCGGTGTCCTGGTCTCCAGCCCTTGGTGGCTCTACCAGGTCTTCGCCTTCATCAACCCCGGTCTGACCCGCACCGAGCGGCGGTACGTGTACGGCTTCCTGTTCGCCGCCGTGCCGATGTTCCTCGCCGGGGCAGCCCTGGCCTGGTACGTCCTGCCCATGGTCGTGACGGTGCTCAACGACTTCGTGCCGGAGGGCAGCTCCAACCTCGTCGGCGCGCAGCTGTACCTGAGCTTCGTCATGCGCCTCATCCTGGCCTGCGGCATCGCGTTCCTCGTGCCGGTGTTCATGGTGGTGCTGAACCTCATGGGCACCGTGCGCGCCCGCACCTGGCTCGCCGGCTGGCGGTGGGCGATCCTCGTGTCGTTCATCTTCTCGGCGATCGTCACCCCCACCATGGACGTGCTGAGCATGTTCGCGATCGCCGGCCCCATCTGCGCCCTGTACTTCATCGCGACCGGCATCTGCTTCCTGCACGACCGGCGCGTCGACCGGCGCCGCGTCGCACCGACCGGGTGACACGGGCCGACCGCGGACGACGGCTGGGCGTCGTGGTCAACCCGGTCGCCGGCGGCGGACGCGGCGCCCGCGCAGGCCGGGAGATCCTCGGCCTCCTGCGAGCCGGCGGGCACACGGTGACCGACCTGTCCGGCAGCGACGTCGTCCAGGCCGCGGCGCACGCCCGCCGTGCGGTCGCCGCCGGGGACGTGGACGCGCTGGTCGTCGTCGGCGGCGACGGCATGGTCCACCTGGGCGCGCAGGCCGTCGCCGGCACGGGCACCCCGCTCGGGATCGTGGCGGTCGGCACCGGCAACGACTTCGCGACCTGCCTCGGTCTGCCCGTGCGCGACCACGCCGCCGCCGGCGCCGGACTGCTGTCCGCGCTGGCCGCCGGGACCGAGCGCGCCGTCGACGCGATCCACGTCACGGTGCCGGGACGAGCCGACCGTTGGGTCGCGGGCGCCGTGTCCGCGGGCCTGGACGCCGCCGTGAACGCTCGCGCCAACGCCATGCGCCGTCCCCGCGGACCCTCGCGCTACACCCTGGCCGCGCTGGCCGAGCTTGCCGCCTTCCGCGCCTGGGCCTACACCCTGCACCTGGAGGGCGTGACCGACGACGACGGTCTGCCCCTGAGCGGGTCGGGCGACGGCGGGCCCGGAGCCACCTGGACCGGCCGTGCGGCGATGGTGACCGCCGCGAACACCGACCGGATCGGCGGTGGCATCCGGGTCGCGCCCCACGCCAGCACCGACGACGGCCTCCTCGACGTGCTCGTGGCGCCCGTGCTCACCCGCGCCGGCGCCGCGATCGCCTTTGCGCTGATGTTCTCCGGACGCCACGTGCGCCGCCGTGACGTGCACCTGCTGCGGGCCCGCGCCGTCACGATCGCCCCCGCGCCGCCGCCCGCACGAGACCTGCCGGCCGGGACCGGCGCGCTGCCCGAGGCCCACGGCGACGGCGAACGGCTCGGACCGTTGCCCGTGACCGCCCGGGCCGTGCGCGGAGCACTGCGGGTGCTGACCGACGGGCGCTCCTGAACCGTCGCTCGCGGCGCTCCGCGCAGAGCGCCGAGCAGCGGGAGGACGGCAGATGCGCCGTAAGGTGGCGAGCATGACGGCCGACCTCAGCCCCGCCGAGCGGTATGCCGCCGCTCGAGCCCGCTCCGCCCGCGACAAGGCCGACGCCGTCGGCGAGCTCGGCCGGTTCCGCACGGCGCTCGACTTCGAGCTCGACCCGTTCCAGGCCGACGCGTGCGCCGCCCTGGAGGCCGGCCGTGGCGTGCTGGTCGCGGCACCGACCGGCGCCGGCAAGACCGTCGTGGGCGAGTTCGCCGTGCACCTGGCGCTGGCGTCCGGCACCAAGGCCTTCTACACCACGCCCATCAAGGCGCTGAGCAACCAGAAGTTCAACGACCTGGCGCGGCGCCACGGCGCCCAGAACGTCGGCCTGCTCACCGGCGACACCTCCATCAACGCCGACGCCCCGGTGGTCGTGATGACCACCGAGGTGCTGCGCAACATGCTGTACGCAGGCTCGACGGCGCTCGAAGGGCTGTCCTACGTCGTCATGGACGAGGTGCACTACCTTGCCGACCGGTTCCGCGGCCCGGTGTGGGAAGAGGTGATCATCCACCTTCCCGGCCACGTCCAGCTGGTCTCGCTGTCCGCGACCGTGTCCAACGCCGAGGAGTTCGGCGACTGGCTGGCCACCGTGCGCGGCGACACCGCCGTCGTGGTCAGCGAGCGCCGTCCGGTGCCCCTGTGGCAGCACGTCATCACCGCACCCACGGAGCCGCGTGGTGTGCCGCGCCTGTTCGACCTGTACGCCGGGCACGTCGACCCGACCGCCCCGGGCACGAACCCGCCGATCGACCCTGACCTGGCACGGCTGTTCCGCACCCACGGACGGTCCGACGGCGGCTCCCCGCGCGGGCGTCGGAGTCGCGGCGACCGGGGCTACCGGGGTCGCGGCGGGGCGCGTCCGGCCGGGGGTGCGGTGCCGCAGCGTCGCACGCCGCGGCGCTTCGGCGTGGTCGAGGCGCTCGACTCCGACGCGCTGCTGCCGGCGATCTACTTCATCTTCTCCCGGGCGGGGTGCGAGGGGGCGGTCGAGCAGTGCCTCGGCGCGGGCCTGCGCCTGACGGACGCGGAGGAGGAGGCGGAGATCCGGCGCGTGATCGACGAGCGCACGGTGACGATCCCGCCGGAGGACCTGGAGGTGCTCGGGTTCTGGTCCTGGCAGCACGCGCTGTGCCGGGGGATCGCCGCGCACCACGCGGGCCTGCTGCCGGTGTTCAAGGAGACGGTCGAGGAGCTGTTCGCCCGCGGGCTGGTCAAGGTGGTCTTCGCCACCGAGACGCTGGCGCTGGGCATCAACATGCCTGCCCGCTCGGTCGTGCTCGAGAAGCTCGTCAAGTGGGACGGCACCGCCCACCAGCCGGTCACGCCGGGGGAGTACACCCAGCTGACCGGGCGTGCCGGGCGTCGCGGCATCGACGTCGAGGGGCACGCGGTGGTGGTGGACCACCTGGGCCTGGACCCGGTGGCGCTGGCCGGGCTGGCGTCCCGGCGTCTGTACCCGCTGCGCTCGAGCTTTCGCCCCACCTACAACATGGCGGTCAACCTGGTCAGCCAGGTCGGCGCCGAGCGGGCGCGCGAGGTCCTCGAGACGAGCTTCGCGCAGTTCCAGGCCGACCGTGGCGTGGTGGGGCTGGCCAAGCAGGCCCAGGCGCACGCCGAGGCGTTGGAGGGGTACTTCGAGGCCATGACGTGCGAGCGCGGCGACTTCGCGCAGTACATGGCGATCCGCCGAGCCCTGAGCGACCGTGAGAAGGAGCTCTCGCGCGCCGAGCAGGGTGCCCGGCGTGCCGACGCGGTCGCCTCGCTGGAGAAGCTGCGCCGTGGCGACGTCGTCGAGGTGCCCACGGGGCGCCGTCGCGGGTACGTGGTGGTGCTGGACCCCGGCCGCGGCGAGGGCGGGTTCGACGGACCGCGCCCCACGGTGCTCACCCAGGAGAAGCAGGTCAAGAAGCTCACGCTGGCCGACGTGCCCGACGGGGTGCGTACCGTGACGAGGGTCAAGATCCCGTCGGGGTTCAACCCGCGCAAGCCGGACTCGCGGCGCGACCTGGCCTCCTCGATGCGCAGCGCCCTGGGCGCGTTCTCTGACGACGGCGGCAGCGGGCGGGCACCCGGGCGCCCCGGACGGCGGGGCGACGCCGCCTCGGACGCGCGCGTGCAGCGGCTGCGCACCGAGCTGCGCGAGCATCCCTGCCACGGCTGCCCCGAGCGCGACGACCACGCCCGGTGGGCGCAGCGGGCCGAGAAGCTGCGCCGCGAGCACGCCACCCTCGTGCGACGCATCGAGGGCCGGACGGGTTCCATCGCGCGCACGTTCGACCGCACCTGCGCCCTGCTCAGCGAGCTCGGCTACCTGGGCCGCGACGAGTCCGGCGCCCTGGCGGTGACCGACGAGGGACGCTGGCTGCGCCGGCTGTACGCGGAGGACGACCTGCTGCTGGCCGAGTGCCTGCGCCAGGGCACGTGGGACGGGCTGCATCCCGCCGAGCTCGCCGCGGCGGTCTCCGCGGTGGTCTACTCGGGCCGCCGCGACGAGGTGGGCGAGCCGTACCTGCCGGGCGGCCCTCAGGGCCGGCTCGCCACGGCGCTGGACGCCACGGCGCACGTCTGGGCGCAGATCACCGCGCTGGAGGCCACCCACCACCTGGAGGCCACCGGGCCGCTGGACCCCGGCCTGGCCGGGGCCGTGCACCGGTGGGCCTCGGGCAAGAGCCTGGACGCGGTGCTGCGCGGCACCGACGTCGCCGCCGGGGACTTCGTGCGGTGGTGCAAGCAGGTCGTCGACGTCCTCGACCAGCTCGCCGTCGCCGCGCCGCGGCCCGCGGTGCGGGCGTCTGCCCGCAAGGCGCAGGACGGCGTCCTGCGCGGGGTGGTGGCCTACTCGAGCCTGTGATCGTGACGGCATCGTGAACCGGCGCATGACGGTCGGGCCGACCGGGTGCTCTAGGCTTTCGGCCGTGACCTCCACCCTGTACCGCAACGGTGTCGTCCACTCGGCCGCGGACCCGTTCGCCGAGGCGATCCTCGTCGACGACGGGGTCGTGGCCTGGCTCGGCGCCGAGGACACCGCGGCGGGCCTGGCCGCCCGCGCCGACCACGTGGTCGACCTCGACGGGGCGCTGGTGACACCCGGGTTCGTCGACTCCCACCTGCACACCCTGGAGACGGGACTCGCGCTGGAGTCGGTGGACCTGACACCCGGCGCGGTCGGAGACCTGCCCGACGCCCTCGACGCCCTGGCGGCCGGGGCCCGCCGCCTGGAGGCCCGCGACCCGGGCGGCACCCAGGTCCTGCTCGCCTTCGGCTGGGACGAGCACGCCTGGCCCGCCGGTCGCGCCCCCCACCTGGGCGAGCTCGACGCCGCCACCGGCGGGCGCCCGACGCTGGCAGTCCGCGTGGACGGCCACACGGCGCTCGTGTCCACCACGTTCGCGGCCGCCACCGGCCTCGACCACGACCTGTCGTGGGACGGTTCCGGCGTCGTCACGGGCGAGAGCTACGTCCGTGCCCGCGCCGCCGCCCACGACGTCGACCCGGCACGCCGCACCCGTGCCTACCGGCAGGCCCTGCGCCAGGCGGCCTCGCACGGCATCGTGTCCCTGCACGAGATGAGCGCGCCGCACGTGGACACCCGTGCCGGGCTGACCGAGCTGATGGCCCTCGCGGCCGACCCCGCCGAGCCGCTGCCGCACGTCGTCGCCTACCGCGGCGAGCTGTGCGAGTCGGCCGACGACGCCCGCAGCCTGCGGGCGCAGCTGCCGTTCCTGACCGGCGTCGGTGGGGACCTGGCGGTCGACGGCTCGATCGGCTCGCGCACCGCCGCCATGCGTTCGGCGTACGCCGACCTGCCGTACCCCACGGCGTCCGGCACCTCGACGAACGGTCGGCTCTTCCTCTCGGCGGAGCAGGTCGCCACCCACCTGGTCGCCTGCTCCGAGGCCGGGCTGCAGGGCGGTTTCCACGTCATCGGCGACCGCGCGATGGACGAGGTCGTGCGCGGCCTGGAGCTCGCCGCCGACCGCGCCGGCGCCGGGCCGGTGCGCAGCGGCCACCACCGCGTGGAGCACGCCATGCTGGTCGACGCCGGTGCCCTGGCCGCGCTGCTCCTGTACGGGGTGGCGCTGTCGATCCAGCCCGCGTACGACGCCACGTGGGGCGGACCGCGCGGGATGTACGCCAGCCGGCTGGGCGGGCCGCGCGCGTCGAGCCTGTCGCCGTTCGCCGACCTGGCCGGTGCGGGGGTGCCCCTGGCGTTCGGCTCCGACTCGCCGGTGACGCGGGTGGACCCCTGGGCCGCGGTGCGCGGCGCCATCAGCCATGCCGACCCCGCGCAGCGGATCAGCGCACGCGCTGCGTTCCGCGCCCACTCGCGCGGCGGGTGGCGGCTCGCGGGCCTCGACCACACCGGCGCCGGAGAGCTGCGGGTGGGCGCGCCCGCCCACCTCGCGGTCTGGCGTGCCGACTCCCTGGCCGTGCAGTCCGCGCCCGGCCGGCTGTCCCAGTGGAACCCCGAGGCGCGTTCGGGTCAGCCGCTGCTGCCCGACCTGTCACCAGGCATGCCGACGCCGCAGTGCCTGCGTACCGTGCGCGACGGCGTCGTCCTGTTCGACGCGATCGACGCCTGAGCCCGTGGTGACCATCCTGACCCCCGACAGCGACCGCGCGGCCACCGCACCGCCGTCGACCGCGGCTCGAAGCGGCCTGTGGACCTCCCGACCGGCCACCCTGCTCCTCGCGGTGGCGGCCGGGTGCGCCTGGTGGGCCGCGTTCCCCGACGTCGGCGCCTGGCCGCTGGCGTTCGTCGGCGTCGGCCTGCTGTACGCCGCACTGCGCCGTGACGGTCGCCGCGCTGCCGGGTGGAACGCCCTGGTCGGGTTCGTCGCGATGCTGACGTTCTGGCTCCCGCACATCTGGTGGGCCAACTTCGCCACCGACACCGTCCCGTGGCTTGCCCTGTCGATGCTGCAGGCGAGCTTCGGGGCGCTGCTCGGCGCGCTGTGGACGTGGGCGCGCCGGCTGCCGTGGCTACGCCTGCGCGGCGAGGCCACCACCGTGCGCTCCTGGGGCCGGGCCGTCGCGCACGCGGGCGCGTTCGCGGTGGTCCTCGTGGCCGTCGAGCAGTGGCGGTCCGAGGCCCCGTTCGGAGGCTTTCCCTGGGGGCGCCTGGCCTGGACCATGGTGGACGCGCCCACGGGACGCGCCGCGTGGCTCGGAGGGACCACGCTGGTCTCCCTGCTCGTGGCCCTCGCCGGCGTCCTCGGGGCGCTGGCCGTGGGGCGTACGGTGGCCGCCTGGCGCACCCGGACCGGTCCGGCCTCGTCCCGACGAGCCCTCGCCGGGGCCGCCGGACTGCTCGCCGTCGGTGTGCTGTGCGTGGTGGCACCGGCCGCGCTGCCGTTGCCGGCCGGGTCGGGCCCGGCACCCGTACGCACCGCGGACCTGGACTCCACGGTGGTCGACGCCGGCACCTCGACCCACGAGACCGACGGTCCCGTCCTGCTCGCCGGCGCGGTGCAGGGCAACGTGGCCGAGCCCGGCCTGGGTTCGTTCGCCAACCGGGCGGAGGTCCTGAACAACCACCTCGCGGGGACCTCCGTCCTGGCCGGGCGCGGCGAGGACCTCGACGTCGTGCTGTGGCCGGAGAACGGTTCCGACCTGGATCCGCAGGAGGCGCCCGAGGTCGCCGCGGCGCTCGACGACGCCGCCACCGCCGTGGACGCCCCGATCCTGGTGGGTGCCCAGGAGTATCCCGAGACCGGCGGGCGGTACAACGTCTCGCTGCTGTGGCAGGCGGGTCAGGGCGTCACCGACCGGTACGCCAAGCAGCACCCCGCGCCGTTCGGGGAGTACATCCCGTTGCGCAGCTTCGTGCGGATCTTCTCCGACCAGGTCGACCGGGTCACCAACGACATGCTCGCGGGGACCGAGCCCGCGGTGATCGACCTGCCGCGCGACGACGGCTCCACCGTGCCGATGGCGACCATCATCTGCTTCGAGGTCGCCTACGACGAGATCGTGCGCGACGCGGTGGTCCGCGGCGCCCAACTGCTCGTGGTGCCGACCAACAACGCCTCGTTCGGCTACACGGCCGAGTCCACCCAGCAGCTCGCCATGACGCGGATGCAGGCGATGACCACCGGCCGGGCCGCCGTGCAGATCTCCACCGTCGGGGTCTCCGGCGTCGTCGCCCCGGACGGCACGCTGATGGCCCGGACCGGTCTGTTCACCGCCGACCAGCTCGTCGCGGCGCTGCCCCTGCGCACCACCCTGACCCCTGCCGTGCAGGCCGGCTTCTGGCCGGGCTGGACGGTCGGCGGGCTCGCTGTCCTGCTCGTCGGCGGAGGTCTGGTCACCGCGGTCCGCGAGCGCCGCGCCCGGGGTCAGTGATGCGGACGCTGGTGGTCGTGCCGACCTATGACGAGCGCGAGTCGTTGCCGGTGCTGCTGGACGGGCTGCGGGCCGCGGCGCCGGAGGTCGACGTGCTGGTGGTCGACGACGCGTCGCCGGACGGCACCGGCGAGCTGGCCGCGCGCCGGGCGAGCGAGGACGACCGGGTGCACGTGCTGCACCGCGCGGGCAAGGGGGGTCTGGGCGCGGCGTACGTGGCGGGGTTCGGCTGGGGGCTCGACCGCGGCTACGACGTGCTGTGCGAGATGGACGCGGACGGGTCGCACCGGCCCGAGGAGCTGGCGCGTCTGCTGGGCCGGCTCGCGGCGGACGACGCCCCGGCCCTGGTGATCGGGTCGCGGTGGGTGCCCGGCGGCCGGGTGGTCGACTGGCCGTGGCACCGGCTCCTGCTGTCGCGGGCGGGCAACACCTATGTGCGCCTCGCGCTGGGTATCGGGGTGCGCGACGCGACCGGCGGATTCCGCGCGTTCCGCGCGGCCACGTTGCGGGGCCTCGAGCTCGCGCAGGTGGAGTCGCACGGCTACTGCTTCCAGGTCGACATGACCTGGCGGGTGCTGCGCGGCGGGGGAGCGGTGGCGGAGGTGCCCATCACGTTCGTGGAGCGTGCGGCGGGCGTCTCGAAGATGTCGCGCTCGATCGTGGCCGAGGCGCTGCGCAAGGTCACGCTGTGGGGCCTGCGGCACCGGTGGGGCCAGGTGCGCGGGCTGTTCTCCTCGCGCTGACGCCGCTCACCACCGGTCGGGGACGACGAAGTGCGGCCATCGACGGAGGACCGCACTCGTCACCTCGGCGGCGGGCTGCCCGCCGCCGGCTCGTGTCAGGCCGAGCGGCGCAGCTTTCCGGTGCGCAGCAGCTCGAGGCGCTCGTCGAGCAGCTCTTCGAGCTCGGACACCGAGCGGCGCTCGAGCAGCATGTCCCAGTGGGTGCGCTGCGGCTTGGTCGGCTTGGCCTCGGGACGCTCCGCGTCGCGCAGCAGCGCCTCGGCGCCGCACTGGCACTCCCACAGCGGGGGAACCTCGGCCTCGGTGGAGAACGGAAGAATGATGGTGTGCCCGTTGGGGCAGTCGTAGTGCGCCTGGAACCGCGGGGCGAAGTCCACGCCCTCGTCGGACTCCATGCTCTTGCTGCCGATGCTCATGCCGCGCAGGGAGCGGTCAGCCATGTCGTCCTCCACAGGTCAAGGGGTTAAAGGGGCCTAGGTGTCCAACGCGCACCTGACGGCGGTTGTTCCGTCGCGGCGTGAAGAACCGGTGAAGCGTACCGGCTCGCCCCGGCGGGGCAGCGTGCAGGTCAAGGCTGGCCAGCGCGAGCCCGGCACGCAAGTCGAGACCGGGCGTAGGGTGCCCGTTGTGGGTGACGTCACGCCGTCGTCCCTCGGTGGCGCGGGCGGGGGCCGGGAACAATGGGGCCGGTGGACGGGTTGAGACCGTCGGTACATGCAAACGCATGAATCCGTGAGCGATCCTGGGAGTCATCGTGCAGTTCGGCATCTTCTCCGTCTCCGACGTCACGTCCGACCCGACCACCGGGCGGGCACCGGACGACACGGAGCGCGTGCGCAACATGCTCACCATCGCGCGGCACGCCGACGAGGCAGGGCTCGACGTCTTCGCCACGGGCGAGCACCACAACCCCCCGTTCGTGGCCTCCAGCCCCACCACCATGCTCGGCTACCTGGCCGGGGTGACGAAGAACATCACCCTGTCCACCGCCACCACGCTGATCACCACCAACGACCCGGTCCGCCTGGCCGAGGAGTACGCGATGCTCCAGGTGATCTCCGACGGGCGCATGGACCTGATGATGGGCCGCGGCAACACCGGCCCCGTCTACCCCTGGTTCGGTCAGGACATCCGCAACGGGATCCCGCTGGCCGTCGAGAACTATGCGCTGCTGCGCCGGCTGTGGACCGAGGACGTCGTGGACTGGGAGGGCAAGTTCCGTACCCCGCTGCAGGGCTTCACCTCGACGCCCCGTCCGCTGGACGGCGTGGCGCCGTTCGTGTGGCACGGCTCGATCCGCTCCCCGGAGATCGCCGAGCAGGCCGCCTACTACGGCGACGGGTTCCTGCACAACAACATCTTCTGGCCGATGCACCACACGCGCCAGATGGTGCGCTTCTACCGCCAGCGCTACGAGCACCACGGCCACGGGCGTGCCGACCAGGCGATCGTCGGCCTGGGCGGGCAGGCGTTCATGCGCAAGCGCTCCCAGGACGCGTGGAACGAGTTCCGGCCCTACTTCGACAACGCCCCCGTCTACGGGCACGGGCCGTCGATGGAGGACTTCACGCAGCAGACCCCGCTGACCGTGGGCTCGCCGCAGCAGGTCATCGACCGCTACGCGTCCTTCGTCGAGGACGTCGGCTACTACCAGCGCCAGCTGTTCCTCGTCGACCACGCCGGCCTGCCCCTGAAGACGGTGCTCGAACAGATCGACCTGCTGGCGGGCGAGGTCGTGCCCGAGCTGCGCAAGATCGTCGAGGCCAAGCGCCCCGCCGAGGACGTGCCGCTGAACCCGCCCACGCACGCCGAGCGCGTGGCGGCCGCGGCGGCGTCCGGCGAGGCCGGCGCCACGCACGTGGGCGATGCCACCGACCCCTACACGGGCACGGTCGCCGAGGGCGGCCGCCCGAACGACCCGACGCACGTCACGCAGGAGGCCCGCGCATGACCACGTCCGAGCAGTCCCGCACGATCGCCATCGTCTCGGCCGGGCTGTCCCAGCCGTCGTCGACCCGGCTGCTGGCCGACCGCCTCGCCGACGCCGCGGTGCGCGAGCTCGAAGACCTCGGCCACCCGGTCCGTGTCGAGAACATCGAGCTGCGCGACCTCGCGCACCCCGTGGTCGACGCGATGCTCACCGGCTTCGCCACCGGCGACCTGGCCCGTGCCCAGGAGGCGGTGACCGGCGCTGACGGCGTCATCGCCGTCACCCCGGTGTTCACCTCGAGCTTCTCGGGGCTGTTCAAGTCGTTCTGGGACATCCTCGACCCCGACGCGCTGAGCGGCATGCCCGTGCTCCTCGGTGCGACCGGTGGCACGGCGCGGCACTCCCTGGCGCTGGAGTACGCGGTGCGGCCCCTGTTCACCTACCTGCACGCCGACACCGTGCCCACCAGCGTGTTCGCGGCCACCGACGACTGGGCCGCGAGCGCCGCGGACACGGGCGCCGGGCTGCCGCGCCGGATCGAGCGGGCGGGACGCGAGTTCGCCCGCCGCGCGGCACAGCGCCAGGACGACGGCCCCGCGGACCCGTTCGCGTCGACGCCGAGCTTCACCGAGCTGCTCGGCGGCAGCTGACGACCGAGCGACCATCGACGTGCAGCGCAGATTGCGTGGACACGCCTGCCCACATTGCGCGATCTCGGGCGTATCGAGCTGGTCGCGCAGAGTAGGTTGCACGCTCGCTGGAGGCCCCGAGTTGAAGGCGTCTGTCGGGGCTGCTGGGATGGTGCGTGTGATTCCGGACCCCGAGGTCGTTCGTCATTCGATTGCCGCCGGTCGACGGCACACCGTCGGACTTCGGGCTGACGGCACCGTGGTCGCCGTCGGTGCGGACACCGCCGGGGAGTGCAGGACGTCGACGTGGCGCGATGTCGTCGCCGTGGACGCCGGCAGCGTGCACGTGGCCCGCAACACCGGCAAGTCCCACACGCTGGGCCTCGGAGCCGACGGAACCGTTCGGGCCTGCGGCTGGAACAACCACGGCCAATGCGAGGTGCAGAGCTGGCAGGACATCGTGGCGGTCGCCGCGGGGTGGCGCTTCAGTGTGGGGCTACGCAGCGACGGGACCGCCATCGCCACCGAACGCATGGCGCATGCGGGACTCCACAACTGGCGCGAAGTGCGTGAGATCACGTGCGGGGACTGGCACGTCGTGGCACGTCGGTCCGACGGGACCGCCTGCGCCGCGGGGAGCGACACGTGGGGCCAGTGCGATGTCCGTGACTGGACCGGGCTCACCGGGCTCGCCGCCGGATACCTACACACCCTCGGCCTCACGCAGGACGGCCGCGTCCACGCCACCGGCCACCCGGCGTTCTGGACGGGCTGCGAGCGGTGGACGGACATCGTGGCCGTGGCCGCAGGCGGTTACCACAGCGTCGGCCTCACTGCCGAGGGCAACGTCGTCACAGCGGGAAGTGCCGAGCTAGGGCAGTACGCCGTTTCCGAATGGCAGGACATCGTGGCCGTGGCAGCCGGTGGCGCGCACACCGTGGGGCTGCGCGCGGACGGATCCGTCGTCGCCACCGGTGACGACAGCCACGGTCAACTGCAGACCGCAGCCTGGCGCCTCAGCTGACACGACACGAAAACCAGGGAATCTAGGCTGCACGTGACCTGCCCGGTCGTCGAGGACGGCGCCAGGCGCGCGATAGGCTCGGCGCCATGCGCGTTCTCGTCTCCGGCGGCGCCGGCTACATCGGCTCCCACACCGTCCTCTCCCTGGTCGCCTCCGGTCACGACGTCGTCGTCGTCGACGACTTCTCCAACGCCAAGCCGGCCGTGATCGGCCGGCTCGAGGCGCTGTCCGGCACTCACGTGCCCGTGCACGCGATCGACCTCACCGACGCCGAGAAGACCGACCTGCTGTTCGCCCACGAGCGCTTCGACGCGGTGGTGCACTTCGCGGGACTCAAGGCCGTGGGGGAGTCGGTCGCCAAGCCGCTGGAGTACTACCGGAACAACCTCGACTCGACGCTGTCGCTGCTGGCGGCGATGCGCCGCCACGACGTGCACAGGCTCGTGTTCTCCTCCTCGGCCACGGTCTACGGCGAGCGGGCTCCCGTGCCCTACCGCGAGGACTGGGAGCACCTGTCGTCCTCGTCGCCGTACGGGCAGACGAAGGTGATGATCGAGCGCATCATGACCGACGTCGCCGCCGCGACCGACGGGCTGCGGATCGCGCTGC